>DATIRA010000157.1:0-2462 GCA_035470225.1 Steroidobacteraceae bacterium
CAAGCTGATCCTGGCGGTGCTGGTGGTTGGCTTCGTGCTGGCGCTGATCTTCGCCTGGGTTTACGAACTCACGCCCGAGGGCGTCAAGCGCGAATCCGAGGTGGATCGCAGCCGGTCCATCAGCACGCAGACCGGCCAGCGCCTGAACCGCGCCATCCTCGTCACGCTGGTCATCGCGGTAATGCTGTTCGCCGTCGACAAGTTCATCTGGGACCCGGCCCGTGACCGGGCGCTGGCCGAGCAGGCCGCCGAACAGGCGCGCAGCGAGGTCGAGGCGGAGGCTGCCGCCGCGGCGGAAGCCACCGCGCAGGCGGCCGCAGAGAACTCGATCGCCGTGCTTCCCTTCGCCGATCTCAGCGAGGCAGGTGATCAGCAATACTTCTCCGACGGCATCGCCGAGGAGCTGCTGAACGCTTTGGTACGCGTCGATGGCCTCAAGGTGGCCTCGCGCACCTCGTCCTTCGCCTTCCGGGGCAACGGACTCGGCCTGCAGGAGATTGCGCGGGCGCTGAACGTGAGCCACATCCTCGAGGGCAGCGTGCGGCGTTCCGGCGACCGCGTGCGCATCACCGCGCAGCTGATCGACGCGCGCAGCGACCGCCATCTATGGTCCGAGACCTACGATCGCGACCTCGACGACGTGCTGACCGTGCAGGACGAGATCGCCAGCGCCATCGTCGGCGCGATGAAGCAGGCGCTGGGCCTGGACCTTCGCCCCGAGCAGGTCGCGATTGCTGCCGCGACGCGAAGCAGCGACGCCTACGACCTCTACCTGCGCGGCCGCGCACTGATCCTGGCCCGCGCCGACATGCTGGAGGCCATCGGCTACCTGGAACAGGCCGTCGCGATCGACCCCATGTTCGCCAAGGCATGGGAAGTGCTGGGTGCGGCCTACTTTATCGCCCCGTCCTGGAACTACGAGGTCGACAAGCCGCACGAACGCGCCACGGCCGCCTCGAAGCGCGCGCTGGAACTGGACCCTGGCCTCGCGCTGCCCTGGTCGGTACTGGGCCAGGTTGGTCAATACAACGGCGAATTTGGCTACGAAACCTCGCTGGAGTACCAGCAGCGCGCGCTGGACGCCGACCCGAACGGTGCGACGGTCCACCTTTGGGCGGCCTTGAGCTACGCCGAGCTCGGCTTCCTGGACCGGGCGCTTCCGCTGGTGCGCCGCTGTCTCGAGATCGACCCGGCCTACGGCAACTGTCGTAGCCATCTCGCGTTCATGGAATACACGACTGGGCGCGAGGAAGAGGCGCTGCGCTTGTTCCAGCAGGGCGCCGAGCAGGGCTTTCGCGGCAACGAATTGCTGTTCGTCCCGCTGATCCTGCGCCGCCAGGGCCGCACGGCAGCGTCCTACGTGGCCCCGGCCCTCGTCACGACCCAGGGCTTCCCGGTGGGAGACCTGCTGGACATTCTGCAATACCCAGACCGTGACCACGCAGCTGCCCGCCAGCGGTTTCGCGCGATCGAAGACACGCTGGCCTGGACCAACAGGCACAATCAAATGGTGTCTGCCGTCATGTTCGGGCAGTTCGACCTCGCGACGGCCCCGACAACAGATTACTTCGGCTGGATCTGGAGCCCGGACCTGGCCGCCTTTCGCCGCAGCCCCGAGTTCAAGACCCTGGTGCAGAACCTGGGGCTGGTGGACTACTGGCGCAAGCACGGCTTCCCGCCGTACTGCGAAGCGCGCGGCGAGGACGATTTTGCCTGTAAATGACGCGGGTGGTTCCAGTCACGCCACAGCATGCCCGTCCGCGATCGCGCGGCAATCCGTATTCGGAACCGTAACACCGGCACCATCTTCCGAGTGACCCCGCGCGGACAAGCTTCCGAGCACGGTACCGGTGAGCTGAGATCTCGGCGCGGCTCCGGCGTCGCGCAGCGATGCGCCAGCGCTTTGCGGATCATGAGTCGTGGCATCGTGAGGCCGCGGCCCCTGCGGCGTGTACGTGGCGGCGACGCCGTATTCACCCTCAGAGCGCTTCGACCAGCACAGTGTGGGAATCCGCTCGGCAGGCAGCGAACTTAAGCCAGCCTTAAGTTGACAGTCCGAGACTGTCCAAGGTCGTCGATGGACGGAGATTTCCATGCGCAGCCGTGAATTGTTTGCAGTCTTGCTGCTCACGTTGGGTGCCACGGCCTACGGACAGGGCAACTGGCAGGCTCTGCCCGATACGGCGCCGGCGCCGGCCGACAACCCCACGACCGCGGCGAAGGTCGAGCTCGGCAAGATGCTCTATTTCGACCCGCGACTCTCCTCGACCGGGACAGTGTCGTGCTTCTCCTGCCACAACGTCATGGAGGGGGGTGACGATCACATGACCACCTCCGCGGGCGTGCACGGACAGAAGGGCGGTCGCAACGCGCCGACCGTATGGAACGCGGCCTTCAACTCCGCGCAGTTCTGGGACGGCCGTGCGCCCTCACTCGAGGAGCAGGCCAAGGGACCACCCGTC
>DATIRA010000158.1:0-7757 GCA_035470225.1 Steroidobacteraceae bacterium
CTGCCGCAACGAAGAAGCCCGTCCGCCAGGCCGGCCCCCGCCGCCATCTGGGTGTCGCCCGGTTCGCCCCCAAGCCGCCAATCCATGCGCCTCGCCCTGGTAGCAGATGTGTCCCCGGCGCAACGCATGCCCGGTGCGATCACTCAGTGGACGGCGCGGGACGCCCTGCTACTTCAAATTCCGATCAAACCACCGGAATCCGTCATACATCCCGATCGCGGCCGTCACGACGCTGAGCATCACTCCAGCGGCAAAGCCGACCTTGGCGCCAAGCCACCATCCTGCCGAGCCGGCGAGAAAGGCCAGTCCATCCAGACCGGTTTCCCGAACGCTCTGCGTGCGAAAGTAACCAAAAGCGCCACATTCGGCCGCTGCGAGCACCAATAGTCAGACAACAACAAAATGCGCGGCCGGCCGGACCGGTCGCCATTCAGGAGGCGAGCAGCAGCTCGCCTCTTTTTTTTGTCGGTGTCAGCCCGTGGCACGGGCGTGAGGCATCGGCAGCGGGGGCGGGTGCGCCCGGTCACTCGGGGTAACCGAACTTCCTGACCCAGGGCTCGAGCAGCGGCAACACCGGCGCCATCGGCTCCCGGTAACGCTGCCACTGCCCCGTGCCGTCGAACAGGCCCCGCCGCACCTGCGGTGCACTCGCCGTTCGCAGCTCACTCCCGGCGGCCGTGTGGCTGAAATCCCGCACGGCCGCCGACCAGGGAACGCCGACGAACTCGACCAGCGCGCGCGTGGTCGCATCGAAATCCGCGACCAGCGCCGAGTACTCGACCACGTGCACGGGTAGCGGCAACACCGACAGGTGCAGCGCCACGAGCCGCATCACCGCGTCGTAGTGCTGCGCCGCCCGCTCGAGGCCGGCCATCTGGTAGGTGGACGGGTTGACGCGGAAGTGGCGCCGGAAGCAGCTCAGCACGACATCGCGCGGGTCGCGGCGGCAAAGCACGACGATCGCGTCCGGAAACAGGCGGCTGATCATCGGCAGCTTGATGCCGTTCAGAGGGGCCATGTCGACGAACACCCGGCCCTCGACGTCGGGAACCTCGGCGCGGACGCGCTGCCAGTAGGCTTCGCGCTGTTTCGCAGCCAGCGCGGGATCGAGCTGCGCGAGCCGCTCGAGCGCCGCGTCGTCGCGAAGGAACTCACGGTCGGCATCCTCGAGCGTCGGTCGTTCCTCCAGCGCACGCACCTCGGGCAGGCTCGCAAGTATGTGCTCGATGAGCGTGTTCCCTGAACGCGGGTAGCCGAGCAGGAAGACGTGGCGGCGGACCGGGCTCCGGTAACCCTCGGCGGCGAAGGGTTCCCGCCAATGCGCGGCCTCCTCGCTCTCGAACCAGCGAGTGAGGCGGCGGACGAAGTCGAGATGGCTCTCGGGCGTCCCGGCACCCTCGAACCGCGCGGCGTTGGCACGCACGGTTTCCTGGTTCATGCGCGTGTATGCGTCGAAGGCCTGCTGCGTCCGGCCGAGACGGTCGAGGCTGTCACCGAGGCGTCCGAGTGCGACCGGCAGATGGCGCTCGTCGAGCCCACCTCGAGCGAGCAGTGCCTCGAGGCGCGCAAGCGCCTCCTCTGCCGAGCCGCGCTCCAGGTCAGTGCTCGCCAGCACCAGCGTGGCACCCGGGTGGTCTGGCCGGCGCTGGATCGCCTCTTCCGCGAGCGAACGCGCCTGCTCCAGGTCGCCACGGCGCAGCGCGATGGTCGCGAGTGCCGCCCACGCCGCGGCATCACCGGGCGTCAATGACCGCGCACGCTCGTAGGCCGCGCGCGCCCCGGCGTCGTCGCCGACGATCTCGCGCGCCGCTCCGAGCTCGCGCCAGGCCGGGACGAGGCCCGGGAGTGCCGTCACGGCCGCCTCGAACGCAGTGATCGCTTCCTCGACGCGATTCTCGGCGACCAGCACGCGACCGATGTCAGTGATCGTCGGTGCGTCATTGGGGGCAAGCGCCAGGGCGCGGTTGAGCAGCCGGCCCGCCTCCGCGTAGCGACCTGCAGCCGCGAGCGCCTCGGCCTGAAGCCGCAGCAGCAGCGGGTGCTCCAGCTTTTCCGACGCCGCCCGGTTTGCGATCGCGTGTGCACGGACCAGATCGCCCGCCTGTCGCGCCTGCACAGCCGTGCGCACCAGCATCTCGAGCCGCGATGGCTTGACGTCCTGCATCTCTTGCCTCCCCCGGAAAGCCGCGGCACCGCGACCGGGGCGCAGTATAGCCGCGCGACCCAGCCGTGCGACGCCGTCGGCGAAACGCGGCGACGCGAATGTCCCGACGTTCAGGGCTGCGCCCGATACGTGGGTGATGTGCGGCTCGCCCTTTGCTGCAAGCTCCGTCGGTGTTCTATACGGAGTTCAGGGGCCTGATTCGTAGGAGCTCATTTCCTGCCAATACCGCGACAGCCCCAGATCCTCCACCAGGGCACGGTACCGCACGTCGGAAGTCAAGCTCTTGAACACCGGATTTCCCAGCAGCACCCCCAGGCCGGGGTCCCTGGTCTCCAGGGCCGCCTGCAGCCACTCGAATGCCGCGTCGTTCTCGCCACGGAACGCATGCACCTCGGCGATTTGGAAGGCCATTGGCGCACCCCAGTTCTCGATCAAATCCGCCAGAACCTGATCTGATGCTTTCGTATCTCCCAGCGCGTGATGAGCCATGGCCAGTCCGGTCAAATGGAACATCCCGCCTGGCTCCCTCTGCATCTCGACGAGTGCCTCCTGCGATCGGCCCTGGTCGAGCAACATCCGGCCAAGATAATAATGCGCGCGAAATATTTCCGGACTCAGCGAAATGGCCTTTCGAAACGAATTAACCGCTTCATCAAAGCGACCAGCGTAGTAACAGGAGAAGCCCCGATTCAGATATTCGTGCGCGCTGATCGGATCATGAGCGATGGCCTTCTGTGCGAAATCGATCGACTGGTCGAATCGGCCGAATGTCCTCGACAGCGAAGCAGCCGCAGAAAATGGCGCGGCGCCGCTACTGTTCAGTCGCATCGCCTGCTGGAGATACTGCTCGGCCGCTGCGAAATCGAATTCCGACCGCGCGAGAAGACTCAGGCTCGAATAGGCGGGCGCATAGTCCGGCGCGATGGCCAGAGCCTTCTCGTATGCAGCCCGGGCCAGTTCCCTTGCCTCATCCATCGGCCGGCCAAAATCTCCCTGTGCCAGGTACGTCCCGCCGAGTTCGTCCCAGGCAGGTGCATATCCCGGATCGATCGCCAGGGCTTCGGTCAATAGCGCTTCCGCTTGCTGATACGTTTCCTTTGCGTACCGGTTCTTGACATATCGGCTCTGCAGGTAAAGCTCGTACGCTTCCGGGCTGGTCGCTTCGGCCTGTGGATTTGCATCGCCGATCAGCTTGATTTTCAGCTCGTCCACGACCGCTGCGGCGATTTCATCCTGAATTGCAAAGATGTCATCCAGGGTCCGATCGTAGGTCGCCGACCACACGTGCGTACTATCGGCGGAACGGATCAATTGAGCGGTGATACGTACCTGGTTCCCCGATTTTCGCACCGAACCCTCGAGAACATGGGCCACGTTCAGTTCCCGGGCGACATCGGCAATCCTCACGTCCTTGCCCTTGAACGCGAACGACGAAGTTCTCGCGATGACCTGGAGTTCCGGGATCCTTGCCAGCAGGCTCAACAACTCCTCTGCGATTCCATCGGAGAAGTATTCCTGTTCGACATCCGAGCTCATGTTGACGAAAGGCAGGACGGCGATTGAATTGGCCGGGTATTGAGAGGCCGCTCCAGGCACTTGCGCCGGGACGTCCATCGGCTCTACGGAATCCGCCGGCTCACTCACGAGCCTGTCACCCAACCACAAGCGGTCAGCCGCGACGAAGATCACCGTGACAACGAGCAGAATGATGGTGACCCAGTCGAGGCGCTTTGCCGTCAGCTGCGTCGTGGACGCATCCCGAACCACGTCCTTCTCGCGCTTGAGGCCCTCGGGCGTGATCTCATAAGCCCAGGAAAAGACGAGGGCCGGCACGAATCCGATCAGCAGGAGCAGGAAGACGAGCTTGCCTGTCCAGGCTGGTAGCTCGAGCAGCGAAACGCAGACGTCAGTGATCTGCATGGCGAGCCAGCTCGCCACCAGATAGACGACCGCCACACGGACGACATTGCGGCGCTTCAGCTCAGCGAAAAACGACATCGGGCTCTCGCCGATTCAGGTTCACCGGGATCCGGTTTCTCTTGCGCCAACACCGCTGCTCGTTCGCGTCTACACGACTCATTCACCCCGAAGAGTCGACGCCATCGGGGCGCGATGCCGCCGCGGCAGGTGCAGCGGAACATCAGGATTCCATCGGTCCAGCAACAGTAACACGGCCTGCGCGTCCGCGGACCAGCGGGCAAAGGACTGACCGAACCCTGCGCAGGCCGGCCCCTACTCGACCCGATCCCAGTATGGGCGACCGCTGAATCGCTCGCTGATCGACTCGACGAACAGCCGCACCTTGGCCGACAGGTGCCGGTGCCGCGGGTAGAGCGCGCAGATGCTGATCGGCGGCGGCGTCCAGTCGACCAGGACAGTCCGCAACTGCCCTTGCTGCAGCGAGTCCCCTACGATGAACGTCGGCAGCAGCGCGATGCCCTGGTCACGCAGCGCCGCCTGCTTCAGCACCTCGCCGTTGTTCGACCACATCACGCAGCCGATAGGATACGCTCGGTCGCCGTCCGGCCCGAGCAGGCGCCACTGATTGCCGGAGCCCAGGTATCCGTAGTGAAGACAGCGGTGCGCGCGGAGATCGCCCGGGTGGGCGGGCGCGCCCGCTCGCTCGAGATACGCCGGGGATGCGCACAACACCCGCCGCACCGCAACGATCTCCCGGGTGATCAGGCTCGTCGTCAGACTCGCTTCGGCGATGCGCAGCGTGACATCGAACCCCTCCTCGATCGGGTCGACGAGGCGGTCGTTCAGGACCAGCTCCACGCGCACGTCCGGATGCCGCGCCATGAACCCGGCGACGACGGGCGCGAGGTGCATCGTGCCAAACGACATCGGCGCATTGACGCGCAGGTTCCCGCTCGGGCGTTCCTGCAACTCGGCAATCGCCGAGACCGCTTGATCCACGTCGGCCAGGATCTGGACGCAGCGGTCGTAGAACGCGAGGCCCGCGTCGGTCGGCGTCACCTGGCGCGTACTCCGCCGCAACAGCTGAGCGCGAAGCTCGCCTTCGAGCTCGATCACGGCGCGGTTCACGACCGAGCGAGACAGTCCCAGCTCGCGCGCCGCCGCCGAGAATCCGCCGACCTCGACGACCTTCGTGAAGGCCCGCATTGTCTCGATCCTGTCCATCTCGAACCGCCCGATTGTCTCTCTTTTCGCGACAATGTGTCGTTAGGCCTGCTGATTGTATCCTACGAAAAACAATATCATGCTTCCGACTCCAGACCCGAAGACGCGAGACCGGGAGGACTTCATGCTGGCGATTCGACATGCGGAGCAGCGCGGCCAGGCGAACTTCGGCTGGCTGGACAGCCGCCACACGTTCTCTTTCGGTGACTACTACGACCCGGCCCACATGGGTTTCGGCCCGCTGCGCGTGATCAACGAGGACCGCGTGCAGCCCGGCCAGGGATTCGGCACCCACGGTCACCGCGACATGGAGATCATTTCCTACGTGCTCGACGGCGCGCTCGAGCACAAGGACAGCATGGGCAACGGCTCGATCATCCGGCCGGGCGACGTCCAGCGCATGACGGCCGGGACCGGCGTGCGGCACAGCGAGTTCAACGCCTCGCAAAGCGAGCTCGTGCACTTCCTGCAGATCTGGATCCTGCCCGAGCGCGACGGGCTCGAGCCAGGCTACGAGCAGAGGAACTTTCCGGATGCGGAAAAACGCGGTCGCCTGCGGCTGGTCGGCTCACGCGACGGCCGAGACGGCTCGGTGACCATTCACCAGGACGTCGACCTCTACGCCGCACTGCTCGGTGACGGGCAGCAGATCCGCTACGCGCTGGCTGCAGGCCGCAAGGGCTGGGTGCAGCTCGCCCGCGGCAGCGCATCGTTGATTGATCGCCAGCTCAACCCGGGCGACGGCGTCGCGATGGAAGGCCCGCTCGAGATCGGCGTCGTGGCCTCGTCGGACGCCGAGATTTTGCTGTTCGACATGGGCTAAGCTGAGTTTTCGAGGTCTCTTGCAGGGGCCATCAACGGACCTGGAACGGGACCGTTCGCCGGGCACCGCGATCTGCTTGCTGTAAACGGACTCGGCGCGGGTGCAAGGTCAGGGCGCGATGATCGCTGCCCCGATCACATCACGTTCGGCAACGTACATGCTCGAAATCGCCGCCATCTTCCTGGTCATCACCGCAGTCCTCGCCTACCTGAACGAACGCTTCGTCGGGTTGCCGACGACGATCGGCGTCATGGCGGCGGCCCTCGCCCTCTCCCTGTCGCTCGTCGGCCTGAACGCTCTCGGCATGGCGGGAGGGCTGCTGGAATATGAGCGCTCGTTGCTGCACTCGATCGACTTTGCGACGATCCTGATGCAGGGCATGCTCTCGCTGCTGCTGTTTGCCGCTGCCCTGCACGTCGACCTGAGCGAACTCCGGTCGCTTCGCTGGCCGGTCGCCCTGCTCGCCCTGGTCGGCACCCTGTTATCCACCGTCGTAGTCGGTTATGGCATGTGGCTTGCGTTGCCGCTGGTCGGCCTGCACCTGCCGCTGATGTACTGCCTGCTGTTCGGTGCATTGATCTCGCCCACGGATCCGGTGGCCGTGATGGGCATCCTCAGGTCGGCCGGCGCACCCAGGGAACTCGAATTGCTGATGGTCGGCGAGTCGCTGTTCAACGACGGCATCGGCGTCGTGATCTTTTCAATGCTACTCGGCATGTTGACCAGCGGCTCGGCCCCGACGGCGGGTCATGGCTTCGAGCTGCTGTTGCGCGAGGCCGGGGGCGGTGTGCTTTTCGGTCTCGTGCTGGGTTATGTGACGTTCCGAATGCTGAAGAGTGTGGACAACTATCAGGTCGAGGTGTTGCTGACCCTCGCCGCGGTAATGGGCGGGTACGCGCTGGCGAGCAACCTGCAGGTGTCAGGACCACTGGCGATGGTGATCGCCGGTCTCATGATCGGCAACCATGGGCGGGAGCTCGCAATGTCGGACACGACGAGACGTCATCTCGACATGTTCTGGGAACTGATCGATGCGATCCTGAACTCCGTGCTCTTCGTGCTGATCGGCATGGAGGTCCTGCTCGTAGTGTTCTCCCCTCGCGAGCTGACGGCCGCCGTCGTGGCGATCATGGTTACGCTGTTTGCGCGTCTGTTGACTGTCGGACTCCCGGCGACCGTGCTGCGCAAGTCGTTCGATCTGCCACGCGGCTCCTGGAAGGTACTGACCTGGGGCGGCCTGCGGGGCGGCATCTCCGTGGCACTCGCCCTGTCGCTTCCTCCCGGACCGCAACGTGACACCCTCGTGGCACTGACCTACTGCGTCGCGGCGTTCTCCATCCTGGTCCAGGGTCTCTCGATCGGGCACGTCGTTCGCAGGACGTTCGCACACGACTGACCCGGTCGCACCTCGGGAAACGCGCGGCAGTACCTTCGCTGCGCGTGCGCAGGCGTCTCCATGCCGGGATGATTCTGCCGCGCTCAGCGAGTCCCTTTCTTGATCCTCATACGATTCGTCCTGTCGTGGATAGTCGATTGTCGCCGGCGCACAGGCGCTGCCCTCTTCGCGCCCTGCCAACAGGTCAGCTCAGCTTGCCACCGAACACCGGCATGTTCCGCGCGTCGCCG
>DATIRA010000159.1:0-3991 GCA_035470225.1 Steroidobacteraceae bacterium
AGGTCCTCGGCCAGGCTGGCGAAGATGAACTGCGTGATGACCAGCAGCACGATGCTCCAGTGCAGCAGCTTCGCGATCGCGCCATACGAATCGGTCGTGTTTCGCCAGTTCATGCCGTCGGGTTCCCGGTTGTCCGGCCGCGAATGGTATCGCACCGCGACGCAAGCGTCGGGAGCCGAGCGGCGTCGGTCCACCGGGGGTCACGGAGGTCCCGGCGCGACCGCGCCGGGTACGCCCGGAGCTCAGTCGGCGGCCTGCGTCAGCAACAGCCAGGTGCCCTCTGGCGCCACCAGGATCGCATTCGTCCGGGGATCAAGCCCGTGTGGCGGGCGATCGAGGACACGATGCCCCCGTTCGCGCAGGCTGGTGATCTGATTCCCGACCTCCGGATGCGAGAACGTGAGCACCGGCCGGGCGAGGTCCGCATCGTACAGGCCGAGGTTGATCCCGGTCGCCGCGGCGACGACCTTCGGGAGGGGATCTTCCTCGGGATCGAAGGTCACGAGCCCGAGCGATTCCCAGAACGCGCCCGATCGCCCACGGTCTGTTGTCGGTATCCCGATTTCCTCGAAATAGCCGAGCTGCGACGCACGCAAGGCCGCCTCGGCAGGCGGCGAGAAGGTGCGAGCCTCGATCAGCGCCACCGCCTGCCCGGAGGGGTCCTGGAACTCGAGTTCGTGGAAGGAGTCCTCGTCCAGCTGCGCGCGCAGCAGCTCGATGCCGATCGCCTGCAGCTCCCCCGCGTGCCGGACCAGATCGCTGCGCACCCAGGTCAGTGTCGGCGAGGCCATCTCGCGCTGGTGCAGGCCCAGGCAGAGGCGCCCGGCGCAGACGACCGCATAGGCATGATCGCGGACGTCGCCCACGAGCGCCTGGCTGAAGCCCAGCGACTCGTAGAACTCGAGCGAAGCGCGTGCATCCGCCGTCGCGATGCTGATCTCGAGGAAGCGCCCCAGCATCGGATCGGCTGCGTGCCGGCCTGTGGCGGTCCCGGTCAGCGCGCTGCGCCTAGCGCGAGCGCCCGTTCGCGAGACTTCGCGAGATCGTCGGCGTCTGTGCCGCCGGCGAGCTCGGGCCAGCCCTGCGCGTGCTTCAGCACGAGCTGCTCGTAGAGCGAGAGCTGCGCGTGGCTGGAATTGAGGCAGGGCACGTAATCGAACGCCTCTCCGCCGGCCTCGAGGAAAGCCGTGCGGTTCTGCATGTCGATTTCCTCGAGCGTCTCGAGGCAATCGGTCGCAAAGCCTGGGCAGACGAGCGTGACCTGCTTCGGCCCCTGCCGCGCGTAATCGAGCAGCAGCAGGTCCACGTAGGGCTTGAGCCATTCCTCGCGGCCGAAGCGGGACTGGAAGCCCAGCGACCAGTCATCCTGGCCGAGCTCGAGGCGCTCAGCGACGAGCCTCGCCGTCGCATGGCAGAAGCAGTGGTAGGGATCGCCAGCGAGAAAGTACCGCTTCGGGATCGAGTGGAACGAGAACAGCAGGTGCTTGCGGCCGTGCTGCCGCCAGTGCGCCTCGATGCTGTCGGCCAGCGCGACGATGTAGGCGTCCTCCTGCCAGTACTGATTCACGATGCGCAGCTCCGGCAACCAGCGCCAGGTCGCGAGCTGCCGCGTGACCCGGTCGAAGATCGAGCCGGCGGTCGTGGCCGAGTACTGCGGATACATCGGCAGCACGAGCAGGCGCTGCACGTTCTCGCGACGAAACTCATCCAGCACGTCGGCGATCGACGGCCGGCCGTAGGTCATTCCCAGCGCCACGCGGATACGATCACCGAGCCGCGCCTGCAGGCGCGCCTGCAGCCCGTCGGCCACCGCCTTCGACTCGATCAGCAGTGGCGATCCCTCTGGCGTCCAGATCTTCTGGTAGGCGTGCGCGCTCTTCTTCGGTCGCACCCGCAGGATGATCAGGTGCAGGATCAGCCACCAGAGCGGGCGCGGCATCTCGATCACGCGTGGATCCCAGAGGAACTCGGCGAGATAGCGGCGGACCGCGCCCGGGCTCGGCTCGTCGGGAGTCCCGAGGTTCACGAGCAGCACGCCCATCCTCGGTTCGCTGCCGTGCCGGTAGTCCGGTGTTCCTGTGTATTTCATGCCGTAAGCCTAGGTGTCGCGTTCTCAGTTGCCAATGCCCTCACCCCAACCCTCTCCCGCTGCGCGGGCGAGGGAGCGGAGCCCTCATCTTGCCCTCTCCCGCTTTGCAGGAGAGGGAGCAGACCCCCACCCCGGCCCTCTCCCGCTTGGCGGGAGAGGGTGCCCGGAGGGCGGGTGAGGGTTCCGGCGGGCGGGTGAGGCTGTCTGTCACGTTCGCGATCACTGTGCTGAACCGCGCGTGCCCGCCTCGACCCGCGGGAACACCCACAGCAGGCCGAGCGCGAGGAAGCAGACGACCACCGCGAACGTCAGCATCGGGAAGGGCGTGTCGGTCGGGAAGACGCCCATCGCCTGCACACAGGCGGAGCCGATCAGCATCTGCAGGAAGCCAATCGTGCTCGAGCCCACGCCGGCGTGCTGCGGCTCGAGGCTCACCGCGGAGGCGATCACGTTGGGCAGCGCGAGCCCTTGGCCGTAGGAGAGCACGGCGATGGGCACGAATATCCATAGCGGATGCCTGAAGCCGAGCGCGACGAAGCCCAGCGCCGCGACCGCGCCGGTCACCTGTAGCAGCACCCCGTTCAGCACCATCCAGTGCAGGTCGTGACGCGACTGCAGCCTGCTCACCGACCAGTTGCCCAAGAAATAGCCCAGCGCGACGAACAGGTAATAGAAGCCGTACTCGGTCGGCGGCCGGCCGAGCGCCGAGACCATCACGTACGGAGCCAGCGAGATGAAGACCAGGAAGGTCGCGTAGATCGCTCCGCTCTGCAGCACGCAGCCCACGAACATCGGACGGCGCAGCAGCCTCCAGCCGGTCGCCAGCATGTCGCGGCCGCTCGGCGGAACCGTGCCCGCGCGCCGGGTTTCCGGCAGGTGACGGTATGCGGCAAAGCCGATCGCGGCTGCCGCCGCAACCAGCGCGACGAAGATCGAGCGCCAGCCGAAGCCTGCCGCGAGGTAACCGCCGAGCACCGGGGCCAGCATGTTGCCCAGCACGGCCACCATGGTCAGCTGCGCGAGCGTCTTGGCCATCCGCTCGGTCGGGTACAGGTCCGTGACGATGGCACGCGCGACGACCATGCCGGTGGCCGTGCCGAAGGCCTGCAGGGCGCGCCCGACCACGAGCAGCGGCAGGCTCCAGGCGACCAGTCCCACCAGCGCGCCGATCACCAGGATGGACAGGCCCGAGAGCACCGCGGCCCGGCGGCCGTAGCGGTCGGAGAAGGGCCCCCAGAAGAGGAGTCCCACTGCGAACAGCACCAGCGCGATCGAGAACGTCGACTGCACCTCGGCGACGCTCGCGCCGAAATGTTCGCGGATCAGCGGCAGTACCGGCAGGTAGAGGTTCGTCGCGATCGGTCCGAGCGCCGTGACCGCCGCCAGCAGCACCAGCAGCGCCCGGTCCGAAAGCGGCTGACTCAAGCCTCGATTCCGGCGATGCAGAGGTACTTGAGCTCGGTGTAATCGAGGATGCCGTACTTGGAGCCTTCACGACCCATGCCGGATTCCTTGACGCCGCCGAACGGGGCCACTTCGGTGGAAATCAGTCCCGTGTTCAGGCCGACGATGCCGTATTCGAGGCCCTCCGCCACCCGGAAGGCGCGCGCGAGGTCGCGCGTATAGAAGTAGGAAGCGAGGCCGAACTCCGTGTCGTTCGCCATCCTGATCGCTTCCTTTTCGTCCTTGAAGTCGAAGATCGGCGCCACGGGTCCGAAGGTCTCTTCGCGCGCGACCAGCATGTTCGGCTTGACCCGCGTAATCACGGTGGGCTCGAAGAACGTGCCGCCTAGCGAGTGACGCTTGCCTCCGCAGGCGACCTTGCCGCCCTTCGCGAGCGCATCGGCGATGTGCTCTTCCACCTTCGCGACGGCGTTGTCGTCGATCAGCGGTCCCTGGTCC
>DATIRA010000160.1:0-6600 GCA_035470225.1 Steroidobacteraceae bacterium
CTCGCCCTCCGCATACATGCGGCAGCGGGCGCAGTGGCCGAGCTTCTCGAAGGCGGCCAGCATCGACTCGGCGATCTCCCGGCCACCGGGCCGGTCGCGCTCGAGCAGGTGGAACGCCATGCGCTGGGCAGACTTCGGCCCGACGCCGGGCAGGCAGCGCAACGCCTCGATCAGCCGTTCCAGCGAGGGCGGATACAGCATCCGGGACGCGGGATCAGAACGGCAGCTTCATGCCGGGCGGCAGGTTCATGCCCCCGACGAGGCCCGACATCTTCTCCTGCGTGGCCGCTTCGAGCCGGCGGGTCGCGTCGTTGATCGCCGCCGCGACCAGGTCCTCGACCATCTCTCGGTCGTCGAGCGGCACGGTCGGGTCGATCTGCACGCGACGCGCCTCGTGGCGGCCGTTGATGGTCACCTTGACCATCCCGCCGCCCGATTCGCCGGTCACTTCCATGCCCGCGATCTCGGCCTGCGCCTTCTGCATGTTCTCCTGCAGCTGCTGCGCCTGCCTCATCAGGTTTCCAATGCCACCTTTCATTCGGGTCAGCTCTCCTGGTGATGGTTGCTCACAAAGGCTTGATGGAGCCGGGCTGCACGGTCGCGTTGAAGACGTCGCGCATCGCACGCACGGCCGGGTCTTCGTCGATGGCCCGGGTCGCGTCCCTGAGCCGCTGCTCCGCCGCCTGGGACTGCCGACGAGCGGGCGTGTCCGCCTCGGCCGGACCGGCGGTGATCTCGAGCCGCACCGGCTCGCCGAAGTGAGCCGAGAGCGCATCGCAGAGCTTCTGCTCCAGCTGGGGTCGTCGATAGACCTCGCCGGAAGCGTCGAGCCCAAGCCGCACGAAGCCGGGCTTGCGATCTAGCAGCAGGCAATGTCCAGCCAGCTGGCCCGCCGGCCCCTGCAGGTCCAGTGCCGAGACGATCCCTGCCCAGTCGGTGTCGGTGTCGGCGCCGGCGCCGGCGCGGGCCGCGACTGCGCTCGGCTTGCCAGCCGCAGCTCGCGCAGGACGCTCTGGTTCCGCCTGACGGCCGCCGCCCGATGAGCGCGCGCTGGCGGTAGGCCCCTCGCCGCCGGCGGCCGGCGAAAGCGGCCGGAACGACAGCATCCGCAGCAGCGCCATCTCGAAGCCGCCCCGGGCGTCCGGCGCGAAATCCAGGTCGCGCCGCGCCATGATGCCGATCTGGTAGAGCAGCTGCAGCTCCTCGGGCGTGAACCGGGCTGCGTGACGGACCAGCGCCTGGTCCTGCTCCGCATCCTCACCGGACGCGAGCTCGGGGATCGCCTGCAGCAGCGCCATGCGCTGCAGTGCAGCCGTCAACTCACCGAGCGCCTGGTGATAGTCGGGCGCCCGCTCATCGAGTTCCGCGACACATTGCATCAGCGCGGCACCCTCGCCTGCTGCCAGCGATTCGATGATGCGTTCGACATGGTGGCGATCCAGCGTGCCGAGCAGCGCACGGACCTCGCTCTCGATCGCACGGCCGCCACCGAAGGCGAGGACCTGGTCGAGCAGCGACAGCGCATCGCGCATGCTGCCCTCCGCCCCCCGGGCCACCGCCCGCAGCGCGGTCGACTCGAACTCCACGCCCTCCGCGGTGGCGATCTGCTCCAGCCGCTCGCAGATCTGCTGCGGTGGCAGGCGCCGCAGGTGGAACTGCAGGCATCTTGAGAGCACCGTGACCGGCAATTTCTGGGGGTCGGTCGTCGCGAGCAGGAACTTGACGTGCGGCGGCGGCTCCTCGAGCGTCTTCAGCAGCGCATTGAAGGAATGTGCCGACAGCATGTGCACCTCGTCGATCAGGTACACCTTGTATCGGCCGCGCGCCGGCGCGTACTGCACGTTGTCGAGCAGCTCGCGGGTATCGTCCACCTTGGTGCGGGAGGCCGCGTCGACCTCGAGCAGATCCACGAAGCGCCCGGAATCGATGTCGACGCAGGCCGCGCACTCGCCGCAGGGCTTCGACGACACGCCCCGCTCGCAGTTGAGCGCCTTGGCGAAGATCCGGGCGATCGTCGTTTTGCCTACGCCACGCGTGCCGGTGAACAGGAACGCATGGTGCACGCGGCCCGAATCGAGTGCATTGGACAGCGCTCGACGCACGTGGTCCTGTCCCACCAGCTCTTCGAAGCTTCGGGGACGCCATTTGCGTGCGAGAACGAGGTAACTCATCGGCCCTGGCCAGTCCCGATTCGTTCCGGGCGAAGGGAGGCGGCCCGCGCCAGAATACCCCCGGCACCCGGCAAAGCCGCTACCGCTGCTCCCTTCCGGGCCTGACGGGGTTTACGGCTGACCGTCGCGAGGGACCCGACGCGAGCCACCATCGTTCTGAAATCGAGGCCGGCTCGCGGCCCCGGGTGTCCGGGCCCACGGGCCCGGCGGGCCGCGACTATAGCAGCCGCGACGTCCTGCTCAAACCCTGAATACCCTCTCAACAAAATCGTATAAGCCCTTGTATAAAAACCCAATGCTATTGGTCGGTGATCAACCGCGCCCTCGGTAGGGCGCCACGCCCTGCTCCGGTATCCACAGTCCTGCCGGGGGCTTGCCGCTCTGCCAGAACACGTCGATCGGCATCCCGCCGCGTGGGTACCAGTAGCCGCCGATGCGCAGCCAGCGGGGCGCGAGGAAGTCCGTGAGCCGCGCCGCGATCGCCAGCGTACAGTCCTCGTGAAAAGCGCCGTGGTTGCGGAAGCTGGCCAGGTAGAGCTTCAGCGACTTGCTCTCGACGAGCCAGCGGGCCGGGACGTAGTCGATGACGATGTGCGCAAAGTCGGGCTGGCCCGTGATCGGGCACAGCGAGGTGAACTCCGGCGCGGTGAAGCGGACCAGGTAACTTCGGCGCGGGTGGGGATTGGCGACGCGCTCGAGCGTCGCAGCCTCCGGGGACTGCGGAACGCCAACCACGGCGCCGAGCTGGCCGAGGCCCGCGTATCCGGTTCCGCCCGCCTTGGAACGCTTCGCCACGCTCAGCGCGTCCTCGCGTAGATCTGCTCGATCTCGTCCATGATCCGGTTCATCTCGCGCATCGCGGCCTCGAAGGGCTGCGACGTGGTCATGTCCACGCCCGCGTCCTTGAGCAGCTCGACCGGGTACTTCGACGAACCGGCCGCCAGCATGTCGAGGTAGGCGTCGCGATGGGCCGTGGCCTTACCGGAGGAGATGGCTTCGCCGCCGACGATACCGTCCACCAGCGACATTCCACCGATCATGCTGGTCGCGTACTGGTAGACGTAGAAGTTGCTGTAGAAGTGCGGGATGTAGGCCCACTCCGCGCCGTACGCGTCGTCGATCCGCACCACGCCCTGGTCGGCACCGTAATAGGTCCGCAGCAGCTCCAGGTACAGCTTCGACAGCGACTCACCGGTGAGCGGCTCGCCCCGCTCGACCGACTCGTGGATGCGCAGCTCGAATTCCGCGAACAGCGTCTGCCGGAACAGCGTCGTGCGCATCCGGTCCAGGTAGCTCGAAAGCAGGAACAGCCGCGTCCGGTCGTCGCCGGCCTTCGCGTAGGCATGTCGGAACAGCAGGTTCTCGTTCAGCGTCGAGGCTACCTCCGCGACGAAAATCGAATAGTCCGCCGTTGCGTACGGCTGGGCGGCGCCGGCGAGATAGGAGTGCATCGAGTGGCCGGACTCGTGCGCAAGCGTCGAGACCTCTTCCCACGTGCCGTTGAAATTCATCAGCTGGTACGGGTGCACGCCATAGACCATCGTGCTGTAGGCGCCGGCGCTCTTGCCGTCGGTGGGCAGAAAGTCCACCCAACGGTTCCCGTAGCCCTTGCGCAGCGTCTCGACGTAGTCGGTGCCGAGCGGCTCGAACGCCTCCAGCGTCAGCTGCATCGCCTGTTCGGGCGTGTACTCGAGCTCGACTTCGTCGACGATGGGCGCGTAGAGGTCCTCGTAGCCGAGCTCGTCGAGCCCCATGATCTTCTGCCGAAGGCGCAGGTAACGATGCAGCGTCGGCAGGTTCGAGTGCACGTCCGCGATCAGCTGCGTGTACACCGAGGTCGGGATGTTGTAGTCGAACAGCGCCGCCTCCAGCGAGCTGCCGAACTTGCGCGTGTCCTTGTAGAACACGTGGGACTGGACGTGCGCGTTGAGCGACGTCGCCAGCGTGCGCGTGAACTCGCCGTAGCGCCCCCAGAAAGCCTTGAACACGAGCTCCCGGTCGGCCTGCACCGGCGAGCCGCGATACTTCGTATAGGCCGCGGCATCGAGCCGGACCTTCTCGCCGGTCGAAAGCGTCACCTCCGGGAACGGCAGCTCCGCGTTCGTGAAGATCGAGTGCACGGCCCCAGGGCCCTGGGCCATGATGCCGGCCCGCGCCACGATCTGCTCCTCGGCTGCCGACAGCGTATGCGGCGCGGCCCGCAGGATATCGTCGAAGAACATCCGATACGGGGCGAGCGCGGGCTCCGACTGCAGCAAGCGCTCCACGGCCGGCCGGCCGAGCGCGAGAATCTCGGGCCGCATGTACGCGGTGGCGGACTGCAGGTCCGTGTAGACCTGCGCCGCCTCCTGCTCCATCTGCTGGTGCCGGCCGACGCGGGTGTCCTGGCTCGAAAGTTGCGCCGCGTACGAGTACAGGCGTTCCACGGCCAGCGTGGTCGCCTCCCAGTCCTTCATCGCGGCCAGCAACGTGGCCGGGGATTCGCCGAGCCGGCCCTGCCAGCGCGCCAGCTGCGGAATGTCCTCATTGATCTTCTTCTTTGCCGCGATCCACTGTTGCTCGCCCGCGTAGAGGGCCGACAGGTCCCACTTGTAACGGTCGGGAATATCGGCTCGCTCCGTCGCGCCGGCGACCACCGGCGCCAGTGCGAGCAGTGCCGTGGCCAGGACGCCCGCGGCCGAGCCGCAGACCGTGAAAGACTTGCTGATAGTTGTCATATCTTCATGTTCCAGAACCGATTTATTACCGCACCCGGACGCGCCGGCCTTTCAAGTAGCTGCAAACATCACTGATTGCTAATATTGCTGCAGCGCAACCATCCTCGATCGGCTGCGACAAGGCAACAAATGGCGAACACCGCGAAAGCTCCCAGCCTGCTGTACACGCTGCTCGAAGGCCGCGCGCTGCTCGAGGCGGCCATCCTGCCCGCGTTCCTGCCCATACTGCAAGGCACGCCCCGCGGCGATGGCCATCCCGTGCTGCTGGTGCCGGGATTCACGGCCGGCGACGCCACGATGGTCGGGTTGCAGATGTTCCTGCGCTCCCGTGGCTACCAGGTCGAGACCTGGGGCTTCGGTCGCAACACCGGCTTCAAGCTGAAGTTCAGCCAGGCGCTGGAGCAGAAGCTGCGCTACATTCATCACCGCCACCATCGCAAGGTCAGCCTGGTCGGCTGGAGTCTCGGCGGCGTGTACTCGTTCTATGCCGCGCACTCCGCTCCGGAGTGCGTGCGTTCCGTGGTCTCGCTCGGCAGTCCGATGCGGTTCTCGGTCGACGATGTCAAGGTGCCGCTCGCGGTGCAGGCGCTGTACCGGTATTTCGCGCACCCGATGGGCCCGGTCGCGCACCTGTCGAACGTGCGCGCCAAGGTGCTGCGCGAGCCGCCACCCGTCCCGTCCACATGTATCTATTCCGAGGGCGACGGCGTGGTGCCCGCCGAGGCGGCCCGGATGGAGACCAGCGATCCGCAGCACGAGAACATCTGGGTGCCGGGCAGTCATCTAGGCCTCGGCTTCAATGCCGCGGTGATGTGGATCCTCGCGGACCGGCTGGCCCAGCCCGAAGGTGCCGGGTCCCCGTTCGAGCCCTCGGGCCTGATGGGCTCGCTCTATGAGCGGGCGGCCAGCGTCGCGCGCACGGCCTGAGCCGGCTTCGGCCTCAGGCGGCGGATCGCCGGCGACGGGCCTGCTGTTTCGCGGGCTTGCCCTTGGCTGACTTCTTGCGGCTTGCCGCGGCCGCCGTCTTCTTGGCCTTCTTCCGCTTGCCGCGCTGCTCCAACTTGGTCGCGAGCTCCAGGTATTCCTGGAAACTCTCGCGTATGCAGAAAGCGAAGAACTCGGGGTCCGGGATCTGCTCACGACAGGAGGTCGGCGAGATGATGATCTGCCCGTCGTAACTGGTCACGGCGAACACCAGTCCCATGCCGTCGGAGATCGGCATGATCGCCGAGAAGTAGCGCATCCGGGAGCTGTTCAGGTACAGCGGCACGGACGAGCCCGGCACGTTGGTGATCGTGCAGCTTGCGATCGGCGCCCGCCGGCCGAGGCTCATCGACGCGGAGGAGAGCAGGCGCGCCGATAGCGCGAGCGTCGCAGCCGGCGCGTGCTGCGTCACGTCAGTCAATTCCTTGGCGCCGACAGCCTGCTCGATGCCCTCAGCGCTCGCGGTGGCCTCCATTACGGAACGCAGTCGCCTGACCGGGTCCTCGATATGGGTCCCGAGTGGCACGCGCAGCAGGTTCAGCCCGGCCGGTCCCTCGCCGCCCACGCCGGCGATCCTGATCGACACCGGCGCGATCGAGACTAGGCTCGGCCCGGGCAGCTCATCGTGAGTCAGCAGATACCGCCGCAGGGCGCCGCCGCAAACCGCCAGCACGGAATCGTTGATCGTCGCGCCCTTGACGAGGCCGCGGATGCGCTTGAACTCATCG
>DATIRA010000161.1:0-2768 GCA_035470225.1 Steroidobacteraceae bacterium
GAGCGAGGCTGCGTCCGGGTCCCCGGGGCGAGGCGGGTGCGACGCGTGATCCGGACGCGCCATGGCCGATCGTGGCGCCGGCAGCGGGGTTGACCGATAATCCGCCCCCCCTCTCAATCATCCGGCGACGGAGCTTCCACCGAGCAGGCATGGCCCAGTTCATCTACACAATGAACCGCGTCGGGAAAGTCATCCCCCCGAAGCGGGTAATACTCCGCGACATTTCACTGAGCTTCTTTCCGGGCGCGAAGATCGGCGTGCTCGGCCTCAACGGATCCGGCAAATCCACGCTGCTGCGAATCATGGCGGGCGTGGACCGCGAGTTCGAGGGCGAGGCGCGTCCGCAGCCGGGGATCAAGATCGGCTTCCTGCCCCAGGAGCCGCGACTCGACGAAACGAAGGACGTCCGCGGCAATGTCGAGGAAGCCGTCCAGCACATCAAGGATGCACTGGCCGGCCTCGACGCGGTGTATGCCGCCTATGCCGAGCCCGATGCCGACTTCGACAAGATCGCCGCGGAACAGGCCCGGCTCGAGGCGCTGATCCAGGCGACCGACGGACACAACCTCGAGCGCACGCTCGAGGTCGCGGCGGACGCGCTGCGGCTGCCGCCCTGGGACGCCGACGTGACCAGGATCTCCGGCGGCGAGCGGCGCCGGGTCGCACTTTGTCGCCTGTTGCTCTCGAAGCCGGACATGCTGCTGCTCGACGAGCCGACCAACCACCTCGATGCCGAGTCGGTCCGCTGGCTCGAACGCTACCTCGAGCAGTACCCCGGCACGGTGATCGCGGTCACCCACGACCGATACTTCCTCGACAACGTCGCCGGATGGATACTCGAGCTCGACCGCGGCCACGGCATTCCATGGGAGGGCAACTACTCCTCCTGGCTCGAGCAGAAGGAGCGGCGCCTGCAGATCGAGGAGCAGCAGCAGGCCGCGCTCGGCAAGATGATCAAGCGCGAGCTCGAATGGGTCCGGGCGAGCCCCCGGGCACGCCAGGCGAAGAGCAAGGCGCGCCTGCAGCGCTTCGAGGAACTGAGCTCGCGCGAGTTCCAGACGCGCAACGAGACCAACGAGATCTACATTCCGCCCGGGCCCCGGCTCGGCGACCTCGTCATCGAAGCGAGCGGCTTGCGCAAGGCCTACGGCGACAAGCTGCTTTTCGAGAACCTCGCCTTCAACCTGCCGAAGGGTGGCATCGTCGGCATCATCGGACCGAACGGCGCCGGCAAGACGACGCTGTTCCGCATCATGACGGGACAGGAACAGGCGGACGCTGGCGAGATTCGCGTCGGGCCGACCGTGCAGCTCGCCTACGTGGACCAGTCCCGCCAGTCGCTGGACGACTCGAAGACGGTCTGGCAGGAGATCTCGGACGGACAGGATATTCTCAAGGTGGGTAGCTACGAGACCCCCTCGCGGGCCTACGTCGGGCGCTTCAACTTCCGCGGGCCCCAGCAGCAGCAGCTGATCGGCGATCTCTCCGGAGGCGAGCGCAACCGCGTGCACCTGGCCAAGGTGCTGAAGTCGGGCGGCAACGTCGTGCTGCTCGACGAGCCGACCAACGATCTCGACGTGGAAACGCTGCGCGCACTCGAGGAAGCCCTGCTCGCCTTCCCGGGCTGCGCCGTGGTGATATCCCACGACCGCTGGTTCCTGGACCGGATCGCGACGCACATCCTCGCCTTCGAGGGCGACAGCGAAGTGGTCTGGTTCGAAGGCAATTACTCGGAATACGTACAGGACTTCAAGCGCCGGCGGGGCGAGGACGCGGAACAGCCCCACCGGGTCCGCTTCCGGGACCTGCACGCATGAAACGGCTGGCGGGGGTCGGGCGCAAATGAGCGCTGCGAAGCGTCGGCACAGCCTCGAGATAGACGGCGGCAGGCTCACGCTTGCGCAGCTGCGGAGCTTCGAGGCGCGGCGCCCGCGGGTGCGTCTCGCGATGGCCGCGCGCCGGCGCATGCAGGCCTCTGCGACCGCGGTCAGCAAGACCGTCGCAAGCGGGGAGGTCTGCTACGGAATCAACACCGGCTTCGGGGCCTTCGCGAACCGCGTCATACCCGCCGACAAGACCCGCCGACTGCAGCTGAACCTCATCCGCAGCCATGCGACCGGAACCGGCGCACTGCTGCCGGAGCCCGTCGTGCGCCGCATGCTGCTGCTGAAGGCCAACAGTCTCGCAGCCGGCTGCTCCGGCGCTCGTCCGCTGGTCGCCGAGCTGCTGCTCGAGCTGCTGAACGCCGACGTGCTGCCCTGCATTCCCGCGCAGGGCTCGGTCGGCGCCTCGGGCGATCTAGCGCCGCTCGCGCACCTCGCGCTCGCACTGATCGGCGAAGGCGAAGCCATCCACGACGGGCGGCATCTGGTCAACGGCGAGGTGCTCGAGGCCATCCGCCGCGACGCGCTCGAGCCGGAGGCCAAGGAGGGACTGGCGCTGCTGAACGGCACGCAGCTCAGCCTCGCGCTGGCGCTGGAAGGCCTGTTCCTGGCGGAACGTCTGCTCGATGCGTCGATCGTCGCCGGGGCGCTCACCGTCGAGGGACTGGCGGGCAGCCACGTACCGTTCGACGAACGGATTCAGCAGGCGAGCCGCCTGCCCGGGCAGATCGAGGTCGCCCGGCGCTTCCGGCTGCTGCTCACGGACAGCGAGATCCGGCGCAGCCACGAGGAATGCGAGCGCGTCCAGGACCCGTACGCGGTGCGCTGCATGCCGCAGGTCCTCGGCGCGGTCCAGCACACGATCACGCACGCCCGTCAGGTCCT
>DATIRA010000162.1:0-4111 GCA_035470225.1 Steroidobacteraceae bacterium
ACTTGTCAGCCGTACGCGTATGCGGGTTCAGGTAGCGGGCACCGTACGGGCAGGCCTGGATGCAATAGCGGCAGCCGATGCAGCGCTTCGCGTCGACCAGCACGACGCCATCGGCCGTCTGGAAGGTCGCCCCCACCGGGCAGACCTGCACACACGGCGGGTGCGCGCACTGGTTACAGAGCTTCGGCACGAAGAAGGTGCGGACCACCTCCGGGTCCTCGGGTGCCGCCTGCTCCGGTGGAGCCTCCCGTGTGCTGATGCACTCGACCGTCGTCTCGCCGTCATTACGGATGCTGTAGCGCTCGATCCAGGTGCGGAAGTAGAACGGCTCCTCCGGCACCGCGTTCTCGGCCTTGCAGGCCTCCACGCAGCGATTGCAGCCGATGCACTTCTCGACGTCGACGCCCATGCCGTACCAGTGCTTGGTTGGGTCGTAGTCAGCCGTCGGCGCGGAAACGAGCCCGCTGGCATCCGCCGTGCCGGGGAACATGCGCAGCAGGCCCGCAGCGGGAAGAAAGCCGGCCACTTTCCTCAGAAACTCGCGCTTGTTCATTTGCGTCCCTCTGGCAGGTGGGCGTAATGACACTCCCAGCACACGTAGATGCCGCCGTGGGAGTCGATGTCGACCTGCGCCTTGGACGCGGCCGGATCGGTCGAGCCGGCGGCGTGGCAACGGCCGCACACCTCCCGGCTGCTGGGCTTGGTCGGCAGCGCAGAGCGCGGATCGATCATGTGCTGCTCGTCGACGGCGTGACATTCCGTGCAGGGCAGCAGCGCATGCGTGGAGAGGGCCTTGGTCCTGGCAATGCGACCGTGGCAACCGGAACACTCCTGCGGCGCCTTGGGCGGCACGGGGTCGTGCGCGTCGTGGCAGACCACGCAGCGCTTGCGCGGATTGTGCTCCTGGGGATCCACCTGCGGGAAACCGTTAGGGCGCGATGAGTCGTAGGCATGACAGGCGAGGCAGAATTCGCGCTCGCGCGGCTTGTTGGGCTTCTCGGCGCTCCTGTCCGTTGCGTGTGCGACGGAGGGGCCGTGGCAGTTCTCGCAGGCGATGTTGCGATGCGACCCTGCGTACTTATCTTCGAATTCCTCCTCGTGGCACTTGCGGCAGGCCGCGACCCCGGCGTGATGCAAGGGCTTGGCCATTTCCCGCTCCACGGTCGCCACCTGGTGAGGCCGGGCGGAAAAGAACGAGTCGGGCAGGATCACGAAACGCAGCAGCAGCACCAGCGCTGCGATGGCGGCGACTACGATGCCGAGGCGCATCACCTGCTCAGGAAGTTTCACCGTCTAGTCCTCCGGTCGATGCATGACGACCAGCATTCGAAATCAGGCTCAGCCGATTGCTGCCAGGACCGCACACGCTCCCCCTCTTTCCAGATCGCCCGGTACGCGGGCGAGTTTTTCGCGAGTCTGTTCCCACTCGCGCCTGATCGAACTACGTAATTTGCGCAGGCGCCCCTGTGAGACCCACGGTTTCATGCGCCCTCCGGCTGTGAACTCGGCCGGCGCCCGCTGCGCTTGATGCGCGGCGCGGCGATGAGCGCGATGCCGTACAAGGCCAAGGCAATGAAGAGCGTGGCCGGGCGCGAGTCCTTGAAGTCCTGCACCACCATCTTCAGGCCGACGACGACGAGGAGCGGGTACACGAGCCACGCCCATTCCCGGAACCGGGCGCGACGACTCAGCCAGGCGGCCACCAGCACGGCCAGCGACAGCACCGCGGTGCGCAGCGTCGCAAGCGGACCCGGGTCCACGCTGCCGTCCACGAGCCCCGCGGCCAGCGGGGCCAGGTAGCCGACCACCCAGGCACTGGCGAGCCAGACCAGCGTCACGGCCATAACGACCCTCAGGCCGTTCGCCAGCGCGCCACCCTCCGGGTCCGGCCGCGCCGCCGCCAATCCCGCCGACGTGGCGGCGGCCACGAGCACCAGGAAGGTGGCTGCACTCGGCAAGAGCCACGGTCCGGTCCAGCCCGTCGCCAGCGCCCGGGCGCCATAGCCGAGCGCACCGGAGGCGAGACCTGCGGCCACGATGTAGGTCGCGGCATGAATGAGCATGTAGAGCCTCCCGACACGGAACCAGCGGAAAGCGGTCATCACGCTCAGCAGCGCGAACGCCAAACCCAGCCAGGGCGGACGAAGCACGACGTCCAGGCCCGCCAGCACGAGCACCAGCGCCAGTGTGGAATAGAAATAGACGTTGCGACTGAGTCCCAGCTGGCGGTCCACGAACGCGAAGTTCGCCGCGTAGCACACCGCCCCGAACAGCAGGCTGACGACGCCGATCCCGACCGGGAGGCTGCCGCCGCTGCGCGTCAGCACGATGGTCCCGCCGAAGGCGAGGACCATCCCGACCACCGTCTGCCCGATCTCGAACACGGTGACCTTGCGCTTTCTTACCAGCGTCTGGATCGCGATGCTGACGATGTATCCCCCGAGCAGCGACCACTGCAGCAACATCGCGACCTGCGCCAGATCATGGTGGGCGGGAGAAAGTGCGCCCAGGGTCACGCCCGCGACGGCGGTGTCCGCAGCGAGCGCGGCCGGCCAGGCGAGCGTGTTCCACCCCAGCCAGTAACCGAGCCACAGGGTCACCAGGCCCAGCGCGATCAGGCACAGCGCAAACGGCACGAATGCGCCGGTCTTCACGAGCAGGACGAGGCAGGTCAGCAAGGCCGCCAGCACGGCGATCCAGGCGATCGCCTGCAGCCGCTGTCGCCAGGCGACCAGCAGCAAGACGGCGACGAGCAGACCGACGCCGAGCAGACTGCCCGCGACCGCCAGCACCTTGAACCGGGTCGTCGCCTCGAGGAGCAACGGGAACGCGACCATGGCGGCGGCGAGCGCGTGAAACACCGCGTTCGTCACTTGCTGCCGGCGTCCGGCGCGGTCAGCCATGAAGAGCCAGACCACCGCGTAGACGAACGCCAGGGCGATGCCGATCCGCGGCGCGAGTAGCCCCGCTTCGGTCATCGCGCGCAGGAAGAACCCACCGGCCAGGACCAGGAACAGCCGGCCGATCAGCGTCAACACGACGATCGGATCGTACGGATCCCTCTTCGACCGGACTGTTGGACCCTGCTTGTCCGGCGCTGGAGCGGGTTCGGCTGCGCTCGCTGGAGCTGCGATGCCCGAGCGCCCCGGATCGAGAGCGTCGACTCGCTGTTGCAGCGAGCGGAGGTCGGCCTGAATCTGCTCAATAGTGGTTTCGAGACGAACGATCCGATCGTCCACGATCACTCCCCCTACCTCGGCCTCTTCTCGGCATCGCTCCCGGCAGGCACAGCCACCTCCCGGCCGGACGATCTTTTCGGCGGATGAGAACAGCTTGCTGCCGCAGTCGCATGAGGGATATCCGTAGCTGGCAGGCACCCGGCTCGCCACAGGGCTGCTCTTCCCGGAGCAAAAAAAACGCCCGCATCCGAAGGTGCGGGCGCAGGGCGTCGATTACGACGCCAGGGGGTTCAGTCGATCAGGGCCGGGTACCACCCGAAAGCGGGTCTGCGGTCCAGCCAAGCGCCTGCCAGTCGACCTGGTCGCCGCCGTGGCAGTCGCCGCAGGCGTTGCCGTAGCCGAGCGCCTCCTCAGCCGGCGGGATCTCGTGGTCCACCTTCAGCAGCATGAAGGTCTCGGCGAACTTGTAGCTGCCGTTGTAGGCCTGGAATCCACCGTACTTGGTCAGCGTGGCCGAATAGTTCGAGGAATCCTGCAGCGAGAGGTTCCAGTCGTACTTGCCCCAATAGGGATTCGGCCCGGTCACGGTACCCCAGAGGTGCGGCACCATCACCGTATCGTCGACCGCATCGAACGGCTGGTTGCCGGTCATCTTCTTGAACGGGTAGATCTTCGCATCGGCATCCTGGTAGGTCGCGCTCGGCGAGCCCAGGTCCACCGGCTTCGAGGTGTCGAGGTTCGTATCGTTGACACCCATGACAATGCGGTTCCACTTGCCGTTGTAGAAGCGTAGCTCGGGCCGCACGTTGGTCGCCCAGGTGAAGCAGCCCTTCATCTTGTTGTAGGTGCCGCGGTTGCCGGTGCCGACCGGCTCGGCCGGGCACTCCGCTGGCCGCGCGTCCTGGCCCGCCATCGACCACTTCCAGTCGGTG
>DATIRA010000163.1:0-12367 GCA_035470225.1 Steroidobacteraceae bacterium
CCCCGTGGAGCGGACGGCGCACCTGCGCCTGTACCGCCGCGGGGATCCCGTTGCGATGTCCGACATTCTGCCGAGACTCGAGAACTTCGGTCTGCGGGGCCTCAACGAGCGGCCCTACCGCATCAAGCTGGCCGGCGAAGCCGAGACCTGGATCCAGGACCTCGAGGTCGTGCACGAGCTGCAGATCGCGATCGACACGGAACAGCTCTCCACGCGTTTCGAAGAAGCGTTCTTCGCCGTATGGAACGGGGCCGCGGAAAGCGACGGCTTCAACCGGCTGGTGCTCACCGCCGATCTCGACTGGCGGCAGGTGCTGGTGCTGCGGGCCGTCTGCAGGTACCTGCTGCAGACCGGCCTGCCCTTCAGCCAGCGCTACATGGAAACGGTGATCGCGCGCCATGCCGGGATCGCCGGACGGCTCTCGCAGCTGTTCGAAGCCCGCTTCGATCCCGGGATCAAGCCTTCGCGCCGCAAGACCGGCCTGAAGAAGATCCTGGCCGCGATCGACGAGTCGCTGCAGCAGGTCACGAGCCCCGACGACGACCGGATCCTGCGAGCGTTCCGCGGCGTCATCCGCGCGACGCTGCGCACGAACCACTACCAGCGGGACGGCGCGGGTCGGCCGAAGTCCTACCTGTCGATGAAGCTCGAGCCGCGCAAGATTCCCGACCTGCCCAAGCCACGGCCGGTGTTCGAGATCTGGGTGTACTCGCCGCGGGTCGAGGGTGTGCACCTGCGCATGGGCAAGGTCGCGCGTGGCGGCCTGCGCTGGTCGGACCGGCGCGAGGACTTCCGAACAGAGATCCTGGGCCTGATGAAGGCGCAGAACGTCAAGAACACGCTGATCGTCCCGGTGGGCGCCAAGGGCGGCTTCGTGCCGAAGCAGATGCCGGTCGAAGGCAGCCGCGAGGCCGTACAACGCGAGGGCGTGGAATGCTACAAGACCTTCATCCGCGCGCTGCTCGATGTGACCGATAACGTCGTGGGCGACGCAGTCGTGCCGCCTGAGCAGGTCGTGCGCTACGACGACGACGACCCCTACCTGGTCGTCGCCGCGGACAAGGGCACGGCCACGTTCTCGGACACCGCCAATGCGCTCGCAGCCGAGTACGACTTCTGGCTGGGGGATGCTTTCGCGTCGGGCGGCTCGGCCGGCTACGACCACAAGAAGATGGGCATCACCGCGCGCGGCGCCTGGGAATGCGTCAAGCGGCACTTCCGGGAGATCGGCCTCGACACGCAGTCCGAGCCTTTCAGCGTCGCCGGCATCGGCGACATGAGCGGTGACGTGTTCGGCAACGGGATGCTGCTCTCGCCCCACATCCGGCTCGTCGCCGCGTTCAACCACCAGCACATCTTCCTCGATCCGCAGCCCGACGCGGCGCGCAGCTTCCGCGAGCGGCAGAGACTCTTCGCGTTGCCACGCTCGAGCTGGGAAGACTATGACCGCAAGGTCCTCTCGAAGGGCGGGACGATCCTGCCGCGCTCCGCGAAGGAACTCACGCTGAACGCACAGTGCAGGGCGCTGCTGGGCATGGAATCCGCGAAAGCCACGCCCAACGAGGTCATCCGGGCGATCCTCCGGCTGCCGGTGGACCTGCTTTGGAATGGCGGCATCGGCACCTACGTGAAGGCTTCCTGGGAGGCGAACGCCGAGGTCGGCGACCGCGGCAACGACCCGGTCCGGATAGACGCGCGGGAACTGCGCTGCAAGGTCGTCGGCGAGGGCGGCAACCTCGGTATCTCGCAGCTCGGGCGAATCGAATTCGCGCTGCGGGGCGGCCGGATGAACACCGATTTCGTCGACAATTCCGGCGGCGTGGACTGCTCCGACCACGAGGTGAACATCAAGATCCTGCTGGCCGTCGCCCAGCGCCGCAGGCGGCTCGCCGGCGGCGCCCGCAACCGCCTGCTGGCCGAGATGACCGACGAAGTCGCGGCGCTGGTGCTGCGGGACAACTACCTGCAGAGCCAGGCGGTCAGTCTGCTCGAAGCCACGTCGGCGGCGCGACTCGGCGAGCACGCACACTTCATCCGGCAGCTCGAGCTCGCCGGCACGCTCGACCGCAACCTCGAGTTCCTGCCGAACGCCGAGGACCTCGACGAGCGGCAGCGGGCCGGCCAGGGCCTCACGCGGCCGGAGCTCTGCATGCTGCTCAGCTACTCGAAGATCGCGCTGAACGCGCAGCTGATCCAGTCGGACGTACCGGAAGATCCGTACCTCGGACAGGAGCTGGATCGCTACTTCCCCGACCGCCTCACGCGCCGCTACGGCGAGTTGCTCGGCGAGCACCGCCTGAAGCGCGAGATCATCGCGACCGCGACCACCAACAGCATCGTCAATCGGATGGGACCGACCTTCGTGGCGCGGTCGCAGCAGGACACCGGCGCCGACGCGGCGACGGTGGCGCGTGCCTACACGATCGCCCGTGAGGCCTTCGAGGTGCGGGAGATCTGGGCTGCGATCGAGGCCCTGGACAACCGCATCCCCGCGGCCGCGCAGTACTCGATGATCCAGGACACCGTGGCGCTGCTGCGGCAGGTGTCCTACTGGCTGATCGAGCGACACCGCAACGAGCTCGGCATCGAGCGTCAGGTCGGTCGGTTCCGTCCGGGCATCCGTGAGCTCACCGCCTCGGCCGGCGACTGGCTCACCGGCATCGAGCGAGAGACGTTCGAATCCCGTACGCGCGAACTCGAACAGTCGGGCATTGCCGGCGCGCTCGCCCGGCGCGTGGCGGCGAGTGCTGCGTTGCAGAGCGGTCCGGACATCGTCGAACTCGCCCAGGCGCGCAGGCTCGCGGTGCCCGTTGCGGCGCAAGCCTATTTCGCCGCCGGCGAGGCCTTCGGTCTCGACTGGCTGCGCCAGCACGTCGAGGCGCTGGAGATCACCGGGCACTGGCAGGCGGTGGCGCGCGGCAGCCTGCGCGAGGCTCTGTCCGAGACGCATCGTCGCCTGGCGCAACGAATCCTGGAGGAGACCAGGGAACGGGACCCGGTCCGTGCGGTGCAGCGCTGGCAGCAGCGACACCCGGCCGAGTCCGCGCACGCCCAGGGCGTCGTCAACGACATTCGCAGCCAGCCGACCGACGCGGACTTCGCCTCGCTTTCGGTGGCGCTGCAAACGGTGCGGAGGCTCGCGCTGACCGAGCCCTGATGCGCTGCGGCCTCGTCGTAACGACCTACGAACGGCCACGGGCGCTGGCGCGTGTGCTCGAGAGTCTCTCGACGCAGACGCGCTGGCCGGACGAGGTACTGATAGCCGATGACGGCTCGGGACCCGAGACGGCCGAGCTGGTCGAGCGCTTCGCGGCGACGGCGACGCGACCCGTGCGACACCTGTGGCAACCGCACGCCGGATTCCGCGCCGGCCGGATTCGAAACGAGGCCATCTGCAGGACGGACTGCGAGTATCTGGTGCTGCTCGACGGCGACATGGTGATGCACCCGGAGTTCATCGCGGACCACCTCGAGGCTGCGACGCCGGGTCGCTACAGCCAGGGCGTGCGGGTCCCGCTCGACGAGCGTGCGAGCCGGCGGCTCGAGCTCTCTGCCGCGCCGTTCCCCGCCTGGTCGGCGCCCGGCGCCGGCCTGCTGCGTCGAAGCTACCTGATTCGGTCGCGACGCCTGGCCCGCGGTTCGCGTCGCCTGGGCAACACGCTGGTGTCGGTGAAGTCCTGCAACCAAGGCTTCTGGCGCGAAGACCTGCTGCGCGTCAACGGCTTCGACGAGGCGATGGTCGGCTGGGGCTCGGAGGACAAGGAGCTTTGCGCGCGGCTCGAGAACGCCGGCGCGCGGCGCCAGACGCTGCTGTTCGCCGCGATCGCCTGCCACCTCGCGCATCCGCCGGCATCGAGGTCGCAGGCCGGGACCAACCGGCGCCGCTGGCAGGAAACCGTGCGCACGGGTCGCGTTCGCTGCGAGCTCGGAATCAGCTCGCACTGACGGCAGCGCGGTCAGGAGATTCCCGTCTGGCGACGCTCCCGGCCGGTTGCTATAAGTAGGCCGGTCACCTACTGAAAAGCACGCAATCCTATGAAGACCGGCAAGCTGCTGCTACTGCGCCACGGCCAGAGCACCTGGAACCTCGAGAACCTGTTCACCGGCTGGATAGACGTGGACCTTTCGGAGCTCGGTCTCCTCGAGGCCCGCGAGGCGGGTCAGCTGCTGAAGGCCGAGGGCCTGCGCTTCGACGTGGCTTTCACCTCGGTCCTCAAGCGTGCGATTCGCACGCTTTGGATCGTGCTCGACGAGATGGACACGATGTGGCTGCCGGTCGAGCGCAGCTGGCGCCTGAACGAACGACATTATGGCGCACTGCAAGGACTCGACAAGGCGCAGACAGTCGAGAAGCACGGCGCGGAACAGGTGAAGATCTGGCGGCGCAGCTACGACATCCCGCCGCCGCCGCTGAAGCTGAAGGACCGCAGCCACCCCCGCTACGACCGTCGTTACGCAGCTGTCCCGCCGACCGACCTGCCATCGGCCGAGTCGCTGAAGGACACGCTCGCCCGGGTGCTGCCCTACTGGGAGGCGCGGATCGCGCCAGAGCTGCTGGCCGGGCGGAACGTACTGGTCGCGGCCCACGGCAACAGCCTGCGTGCGCTGGTCAAGATGCTGGACAGGATCAGCGACCAAGATATCCTCGAGCTGAACATTCCGACCGGCGTGCCGCTGCTGTACGAGCTGGACCCCCGCCTGAAACCGCGGTCCAGCCGCTATCTCGGCGACCCGGAGGCGATCAAGGCGCGCGCGGAAGCGGTAGCGAGGCAGGCCGAGGCCCGCAAGAAGACCCCGGCAGGAACGAAGACACCGGCCCGGAAAAAGAAATAGCGCTCAGACCAGGAATCCGCCGTCCACGACCAGGAACTCGCCGGTGACGTAAGAGGACGCGTCCGAGGCGAGGAACACGGCCGCACCCGCGAGGTCGTCGGGCTCGCCCACGCGCCGCAGCGGGTTCTGGCCCACGTAGTGGGCAAGCTGCTGCTCGTCCTTCAGCAGAGCACCGGCGAATCTGGTGCGGATCAGGCCCGGCAGGATCGCGTTGCAGCGGATGCCTTCGGGGCCGCATTCGCGTGCGAAGGCACGGGTCATGTTCAGCACCGCGCCCTTCGTGATCGAGTAGATGCCCTGCAGCGGGCCGGGCCGCACCGCGTTGACCGATGCGATGTTGATGATCGAGCCGCCACCGCCCGATCGCATCAGCCGCGCGCCGAGCACCGACGTGAAGAAGTACCCGCGGATGTTGACGTCGACGGTTTTCTGGAAGGCACCGAGGTCGGTGTCGAGGATATGGCCGTAGTACGGGTTCGTCGCTGCGTTGTTGACCAGCACGTCGAGCCGGCCGTAGCGCTCCTGCACCTGCCCGACCAGTTGCTCGATCGCTTCGAGCTCGCCGATGTGACAGGCCATCGCCACGGCTTCGCCGCCCGAGGCCGCGATGGCCGCGGCGACCTCGTCGCAGGCCTCCTGCTTGCGACTCGAGACGACGACCCGTGCGCCCCGCGCCGCGTAAGCCCGGGCGATTGCCTCGCCGATGCCGCGGCTGGCGCCGGTAACCAGGGCCACCCGGCCGGAAAGATCGAACATGTCAGCCATCAGCGTCTCCCAAGTTTCAAATCCATCTAGAACGGCTACCCGCGGCGCCGCGCAGCGGGCCGTTCAGGTCGCCGCGCAGAGCCGCTCGCGCGCCGCATCGAATTCGCGGCGCATCCGTGCCACCAGCTCCCGGGTAGGGAGGGTCTCGTGGATGTTCCCGACGCCCTGCCCGGCGCTCCAGATGTCGCGCCAGGCCTTCTTCCCCATGTTGCCGCCCGAGCCGAAATCCATCGCGGACTTGTCGGCCTCCGGAAGGTTCTCGGGGTCGAGCCCGGCAGCCGCGACGCTGCGCTTCAAGTAGTTGCCCCGGACGCCGGTGAACAGCGACGTCCAGACGACCTCGTCGGAGGACGACTCGACGATCATCTGCTTGTACTCCGGCGGTACGTTCGCCTCGGTCGTCGCGAGAAAGCGCGTGCCGACGTAGGCCATGTCCGCGCCGAGCGCCAGCGCCGCGAACACGTCGCCGCCGCTGGTCATGGCCCCGGAGAGGATGAGCGTGCCGTCGAAGAAGCTGCGGATCTCCTTGAGAAGCGCGAACGGGCTCGCTCCGCCCGCGTGTCCGCCGGCGCCTGCGCAGACCGCGATGATGCCGTCCACGCCCTGCTCGGCCGCCTTGCGGGCGTGGCGCAGGCTGATCACGTCGTGGAACAGCAGCCCGCCGTAAGAATGCACGGCCTCGACGATCTCCCGAGGCGGTCGCAGGCTCGTGATGATCAGCGGTACCTCGTGCCGGACGCAGACCTCCACGTCGTGCACGAGCCGGTCGTTGCTCGCATGCGCGATCTGGTTTACCGCGAACGGCGCGACCTTCACCGAAGGATTCGAGCTCGAATACTCGTCGAGCTCGCCGCGGATGCGCAGCAGCCACTCCTCGAGCATCGACGCAGGACGGGCGTTCAGCGCCGGAAACGCGCCGATGATCCCCGCCTTGCACTGTGCCACGACCAGCTCGGGCGTCGAGGCGATGAACATCGGCGCGCCGATCAGCGGCAGCGTCAGACGTCCCGCGAGGCTCGCCGGGATCGGCATCAGTAAATGCCGCGCATCAGGCCGCCTGCGGCTTACCGCCGTGCGCGTGGAATGCCTCGCCGCGCGCCGCACGGTCCTTCAGCCAGCGCGAGGGCTTGAAGCGCTTGCCATAGCGCCTCGCGAGCTGCTCGCACTCCGCGACGAACATCGCGATCCCCACCGTGTCGATATAGGACAGCGTGCCGCCGGTCCAGGCCGGGAAGCCCCAGCCCAGGATCGAGCCGAGGTCGGCCTCGGCCGCAGTCGTAACCACTCCCTCCTCCATGCAGCGCGTTGTCTCCAGCGCCTGGATGTGCAGCAGTCGCTTCATCACTTCCTCGACAGGCGGCTGCTCGGGCAACTGCGGATAGACGTCCCTGAGGCCCGGCCAGAGGCGCTTCCTGCCGTCCTTCGGGTAATCATAGAAGCCCGCGCCGAAGCGCCGGCCGGGGCGCTTCAATTCCTCGACGAACTTCTGGATCACCTCGTAGGCAGGCGGCTCCTTGAAGCGGCGGCCGAGGTCCTTCTCCGTCTGCTTCAGGACCTTCCACTGCAGGTCGATCGTCACCTCGTCGCTGACCGCGAGTGGACCGACCGGCATCCCCGCGAGCTTCGCGGCGTTCTCGATCAGCGCCGGGCTGATGCCCTCGCGCAGCATCGTCATGCCCTCGTAGCAGAACGTCCCGAAGCAGCGGCTGGTGTAGAAGCCGCGGCTGTCGTTGACAACGATCGGCGTCTTCCTGAGTTGCCCGACGTAGTCGAGCGCCCGTGCCAGCGTCTCGTCGCTGGTCTTCTTGCCCAGGATCACCTCCACCAGCGGCATCTTGTCGACCGGCGAGAAGAAGTGGATGCCGATGAACTGCGCTGGCCGCTTCGAGGCCTGGGCGAGGCCCGTGATCGGCAAGGTCGAGGTGTTGCTCGCGAACACGGCGCTCGACCCGATGACCGCCTCCGCCTTGCGCGTGACCTCGGCCTTCAGCTCGCGGTTCTCGAACACGGCCTCGATTACGAGTTCGCAGCCGGCGAGGTCCTCGTACATCGTCGTGGTCCGGATCCGGGCCAGGATCGCAGCGACTTCCTCCGGCTTGCGCCGGCCGCGCTCTATCTGCTTCGCAAGCAGCTGCTCGGCATAGGCCTTGCCCTTCTCGGCGAGTTCCAGCGAGGTGTCGAGCAGCACGACCTCGATCCCGGCCAGCGCCGAGACGTAGGCCACGCCGGCACCCATCATCCCGGCACCGAGCACGCCCAGCTTCTTCACCTGGGTCTTCGCCGGACCCTGCGGGCGCCGCGCCAGCTTGTCCGCGAGTCCCTTGTTGACGAACATCGTGCGCATCAGGTTGCGCGCGACCGGCCCGGCGAGCAGCTGGCCGAAGTACTTCGATTCGATCTCGAGTCCGGCGTCGATGGGCAGTTGCGTGCCCTCGTAGACGGCCGAGAGTATCGCGAGCGGCGCCGGGTAATTGCGTTGGGTGGTCCGCGCAGTCAGAGCCGTGCCGACCATGAAGGTCTGGGCCACGGCCGGCGAGGCCATGCCGGCGCCCCCCGGGACCCGGAAGCCCTTCTTGTCCCAGGGCTGGACGCCCTCGCCTCCGCCGAGTATCCAACGCCGCGCGCGCTCGACGATCTCGTTCGCCGGGGCGAGCTCGTTGACGATCCCTTTCTTCAGCGCGTCCGCGGCCCGTACCTGCCGACCCTCCGTGATCAGCTTCAGCGCTTCGGTCACACCGATCATGCGCGGCAGGCGCTGCGTGCCCCCGGCGCCGGGCAGCAGCCCGATCGTGACTTCCGGCAGGCCGACGGCCGCTTTTGGGCCATCCTCCATCACGCGGTAGTGGCAGGCGAGCGCGACCTCGAGCCCGCCGCCGAGCGCGACGCCGTTGATCGCGGCCGCTACCGGCTTGCCGCAGGTCTCGAGCCGGCGAAGAAGCCGCGAAAGACCCTGGCTGAACTTGGCCGCCTCGGCCGGCGTGACGCCACGATCATGGGCGCCGACCATGTCCTTGATGTCCGCGCCGGCCATGAAGCTCGACTTCGCCGACCCGATCACCGCGCCGCGCACGGCGTTGTCGGTCGCGATCCGGCCGATGCATTCCTCGAGGTCCTGCTGGAAACCGGGTGTCAGCACGTTCATGGGCCGGTCGGCGACGTCTATCGACAGCAGCGCGATGCCGTCGCCGTCCACGGAGTAACGGATGTTCTGTGTCATGAGATCGATCCCGTAAATCTTGCGAGCGTCCGTTCAGACGCGTTCGATGATGGTCGCGGTGCCCATGCCCGCACCGATGCAGAGCGTCACGAGCGCGGTACTCAGTTCGCGTCGCTCAAGTTCGTCGAGCGCCATGCCGAGGATGACCGCGCCGGTGGCGCCGAGCGGATGGCCCAGTGCGATCGCACCACCGTTCACGTTGACCTTGTCCGGAGTCAGGCTCAGATCCCGCATGAAGCGCAGCGCTACCGACGCGAATGCCTCGTTGATCTCCCACAGGTCGATGTCCGAGGCGGCCATCCGGGCTTTCTTCAGCGCCTTGCGGCTCGCGCCAGCCGGACCCGTCAGCATGATCGTCGGCTCGCTGCCGATCGAGGCAAAGCCGCGAATCCGCGCACGCGGCCGGACGCCGAGCTTGCGCGCGATCTTCTTGTTCCCGATCAGCACCGCAGCGGCGCCGTCCACGATGCCGCTGGAGTTGCCCGCCGTGTGCACGTGGTTGATAGCCTCCACCTGCGGGTAGCGCTGGATCGCCACGGCGTCGAAGCCGCCCTCCTCACCCGGCTGCACGAAAGCCGGCTTGAGCTTCGCGAGATCCTCCATCGTCGTACCGGGCCGCAGGTATTCGTCCCTGGCCAGCACGACCTGTCCGATCACGTCCTTGACCGGCACCAGCGACCGGTCGAAGTAACCGTTCTGCTGCGCCGCAGCCGCGCGTCGCTGGCTTTCGACCGCGAATGCATCGACGTCCTCGCGCGTGAAGCCCTCCAGCGTCGCGATCAGGTCGGCACTGATACCCTGCGGCACGAAGTACTGCTGCCAGGCCACCTGCGGATCGATCGCCCATGCACCGCCATCCGAGCCCATCGGAACCCGGGACATGCACTCGACGCCTCCGGCGACCAGCAGGTCCGACTGGCCGCACATCACGTGCGCAGCCGCCGAATTCACGGCCTCCAGCCCAGAGGAGCAGAAACGGTTCAGCTGCTTGCCCGGGACGCTTTCGTCGTATCCGGCGACCAGCGCAGCGACGCGGGCGATGTTCGCGCCCTGCTCGCCAATCGGGGTCACGCAGCCGAGCACGACGTCCTCCACCCGGGAGGTGTCGAGCTCATTGCGATCGCGCAGCGCGGCCAGCGTCTGCGCCGCCACCTGCACCGGCGTGATCGTGTGCAGGGAACCGTCCTTGCGGCCGCGGCCGCGCGGCGTGCGCACGGCGTCGAGTATGTATGCGTCGGTCATTTAGCTTCCCCATTCAGGTCTTGCTGCAATGCAATGCTACCTCAGTGAAACGGCCCGGCCTCAGGAGTACCGTGGCTTGCGTTTTTCAAGGAATGCGCGGACGCCTTCGCGGCCCTCCGGGCTGGCCGACTGCCGGGCAATCGTCCTGCCCTCCAGCGCCATCTGCGACTCGAGGCCCGGGTCCGAGGCGTCCAGCAGGCGCTTCACGGCGCCGAAGGCGCCTGTTGGTCCCTGCGCGAGCCGTCCGGCGAGCTGTCGGGTCCTGTCGAGGACCTCGTCGTCGGCAACGACTTCGTTGACGAGACCCCAGGCCAGTGCCTCTTCGGCCGAAAGCACCCGGTTCGTCAGGAGGAGCTCCAGCGCCCGTCGACGACCGACGATCCTCGGCAGCAGGTACGAGGTGCTGCAGTCGGGAGCGAGCGCGACTCCCGTGTACGCGAGCGTGAACCGGCTGCTCTGCCCGGCAATTGCCAGGTCGGTCGCGCAGAGCAGGCCCACGCCTCCACCGGCGGCCGTGCCATTCACCGCCGCGATGACGGGCGCGTGCATCCGCGTGAAGCAGCCGAGCGCGGCGTGGATGTGCGTCGTCAGCTCGTTCAGATAGGCGGTAGAACCCTCGCCCGCATCGAGCATGCCGCGCAGGTCGCCTCCGAAGCAGAAGTGCCTGCCAGCGCCGGTCAGGACCACGGCACGAACCTGCGGGTCCGACTCACATCGCAGCGCGGCGGCCAGCAGCGCCCGTCCGAGCGCCATGTCGAGCGAGTTCGACGCCTCGGGCCGGTTCAGCGTGATCGTCGCGACGTTCGCGTCAACCTCGAGCAATACGGTCTCGCCGCTCATGCCCGAGCCCTCCCCGTCCAGCGAAGGTCGTTCATTCCTCCGGCGCCACTGTCAGAACGATGCCGTCCAACTGTTCCGTGAACTCCACCTGGCAGCTCAGCCTCGACCGATCAGGGTCGTAGCTCTGCAGTTCGACCAGCAGTTCCCTCTCGTCCGACTGCGCCTCGGGCAGCCGGTCCGCCCAGGCCGGGTCCACGAGCACGTGACAGGTTGCGCAGGAGCAGAGCCCCCCGCAGATCGCGGTCACGCCGAAATCGTGCTCGCGCAGCGTTTCCATCAGCTTCAGGCCGACCTGCCCCTCGATCTCGTGAACGGTTCCCTGCTGATCAGTCACGACCATTTTCGCCATGCCGGCCTCGAGCCTCCCGGAACGGAACAAAAGAGGAGCATTATTGCAGCGCAGCGCGCAGCGCGCATCAGGCCCGCAGCATCCGGTGTTCGAGGCTGCGTTCAATTTGTGCCGCAATGGCGCGGAAGTCTGCGGATATTCCGGATCCTGAGGTCCCCTGGGCCAGGTACCAGAGCAGCCGCACGTAGTCGAAGGCCCAGCAGGCGTTCTCGAGCTCGGACGCGCTGCCCGGCAGCGGCTCGCCATAGCCCGACAGCAGGGCGGCGACCGCCGATCGCGCCGCAGCCCCCTGGCAGATGCAGGACGCGAGGTCGAAAAGGGGATCGCCGCGGCCGCCGTATTCCCAGTCCACGAGCCACAGTCGGCCGTCGTGATCGATGATGTTCAGGTGATGCAGGTCGTTGTGGCAGAGGCAGGTTGCCCGGCGGGCCGCCAGGCGCTGGAAGATCGCGCTGGCCTGGGCGCCCAGCGCCGCGGACAGCCGCCCCTCGGGCACCTCGGACTCGAGCCTGCGCGCCTGCTGCGGGAACGAAACGATGCCGATGTCCCCGGCCGCAGGCAGCTCGTGCAGACGCCGCAGCAGCCGGCCGAGCCGCTCGAGATTCTCCGGCTGCCCGAGGTCCTCCCGAGTCCAGCTGCGCCCGTCGAGGAACCCGCAGACCAGCAATCCAGAGCGCGGATCACAGCGCAGCACCGGCGGTGCGAGTCCCGCCGAGGCGGCGATCGCGAGCAACCGGCACTCGCTCGCGCGGTCCACGCCGAGGCGGGCGGCGTCGGCGGAATTCAGGCGCACCCACCAGGCCCGGCCGCCCGATTCGACGTGCCAGGCGTGGTTGCTCTGCCCGCCGACCAGCGGCCTGAAGCGCCCTTCCGCGAGCGCGCGTGTCGTTTCATCCGCCGCGAGCAGTTGCCTGGCATGCGACTCGAGCGCCCGCGGCGACCGGTGATCGGTTGCTTCAGGCATGAACGCGCGCAGCGACCCCGGTGTCCAAGGCCAAGCTCTGCCGCCAGGCCCGGTAGCCCCGAATCCTCCCCTGTCGTGGCTGAGCTGATCCTTCCCGACCACCCGACAGGGGAGGATGCGGGGCTCGATCTCGGCGACGCTCTCCAACTCCGCGACC
>DATIRA010000164.1:0-1866 GCA_035470225.1 Steroidobacteraceae bacterium
AAGCGAGGAGTGCAGCACCACGATCGGCGTGCCGAAGCGCGCCTCGAATCGCGCCACGAGCTGGGGCGTGAGCGAGATCTCCGGCACCAGCACCAGCGACTGCTCTCCGTGGGCCGCTACCCGCTCGATCGCGCGCAGGTACACCTCGGTCTTGCCGCTGCCGGTGATGCCGTGCAGCAGGAAGGGCTCGAACCGGCCGCGGGCCCCGTCGATGGTCTCTATCGCCAGTTGCTGCTCCGGCGTCGGCTGCGGCGCCGGCTCGAGCGCCGAGGTATCCCGGTCCTCGCTCGGCCCAGGTCCGCCAGCGGTGTGCGGCTCGACCCGGATGCGGGTCACCCAGCCGCGCCGCTCCAGCTCGCGGACGTGTTCCCGCCAACGTGGCGTCAGGTCGCTGAGCGCGACTGCGTCGGCCCAGTCGCGGCCTTGCAGAAACCCGACCAATTCGCGCAGTCGGGTGGCGCGGGAGGGCAGGTCGGGCATCCCACCCTCGCGTGCCTGGGCGGACAACCGCCAGGCGTCAGTGTGCTCGAGCGCTTCCGCGCCGTGCCGCAGCGGCGCCGGCAGGGCCGCGGCGATCACTTCGCCGATCGGGTGGCGGTAGTAGTCCGATGCCCAGCGCAGCAGGTTGAGCAGGGATGGGTCGATGACCGGCACGTCGTCTATCAGCCCGAGCGCGGTCTTCAACCGGCTCTGTGGCAGCTGCGATGCCGGTCGGCTCTCGACCAGCAGTCCGACCACTCGCCGCCGCCCGAAAGGCACCCAGAGACGAACGCCCGGCAGCAGCTGATCCTCGCTGCACCCAGGCGGCGGCCGGTAGTCGAACAGCTGCCGCAGCGGCGCGTCGACGGCGACAGCGATTACTGGGTTCACTGCGCGGCGCGGGTCACAGGGCTTGTCCACAATTCCTGTGGATAACTCTGTGAATGGATTGCGTGAAATTGAGCCAAGTGCCGGTCCGGGCAGCGGGTTTTACAGTTTGGTTACAAATTAGGCGCGTGCACCGAAATCTTTCTAAAACAATGCCTTACGTCATTATCCAGGCCTGCGCTGAGACTCAGTCCAGACAACTGTGCTGACATCGTGGCGACGCGGCCGGACCCCGTGCAGGCCAGTGAACATCATTTCTCATCAATGCTCGTCAACCGCTTGGCCGCCATGGCGTTTTCCTGTCTCAGGGACCGATCGAGGTTTTCGCTTTCCGGCGAATCTGCGCACATGCTGAGCTCTGATACTCTCACTTTCGATCAGGTCCTGCGCCTGGCCGACTCCGGTCCGGCGGCCGGGAAGGAGGCACTGCTGGAGCAGTCGAGGGCGCTGGAGCGTTTCCTTGCGAGCGTCGAGCGGCGAGCGTTCCGGATCGCCCAGATGTCTCTGCGCGACCCGGACGAGGCATTGGATGTCGTCCAGGAGGCCATGCTGAGGCTTGCGCGCAGCTACGGTCAACGGCCCAGCGAGGAGTGGAAACCGCTCTTCTACCGGATCCTGTACAACGGCATCCGGGACTGGCAGCGCCGCCGGATCGTACGCTCACGCGTGATCTCGTTCTGGCCGGGTTCGCTGCGGCGCGGCGAAGAACCCGAGGCGGATCCGATCGAGCAGATGCCCGACAGTGCTCCGGAGCCGGGCGAGCAGCTGATGGCGGCCGAGGCCATGCAGCGTCTGGAGCAGGAACTGGCCGCATTGCCGCCCAGGCAGCAACAGGCCTTCGTGCTGCGCTGCCTCGAGGGGATGGACGTGGCGGAGACGGCCGCTGTGATGGGCTGCTCGACAGGCAGCGTGAAGACACATTACTTCCGCGCGGTGCACACGCTGCGCGAGAGACTTGGCGAGGTGTGGTGATGGACCGGCGCAGCGACGGCGATGATT
>DATIRA010000165.1:0-1832 GCA_035470225.1 Steroidobacteraceae bacterium
TGGTCCCGCGGAACACCTCGTCGAAGCAGATCACGCGGTGGCGGTTGTCCAGGAACAGGCAGCAGAACACCTCGTGCTCGCGGTCCCGGAGCTGCGTGCGCAGGAACTCCCGGGTCGCCCGCGGGTTCGCGAGCGGGGGACCCGAGCGCATCTGCTCGGCGTAGTGCCGGCGGGAGAGCTCGAGCGCGGCCTGCAGCAGCGCGTAGCGCGCGAGACCGAGGCCGCGCACGCTGCAGAACGCCGGCCGGTCCGCCGTCAGCAGCCCGCGCAGCGACCGGAACTGCGTGAGCAGCTGGCGTGCCGTATCGAGCGCGGAACGCCCCGGGGACCCCGTCTGCAGCAGCACTGCCAGCAGTTCCGCCTCGGTCAGCGCCTGCGCCCCGAGCGTGAGCAGTTTCTCGCGCGGTCGTTCCGTCTCGGGCCAGTCGTCGAGTCTCATGGGCCTGTTCCCCGGGGTGGCCCATGCTGCTCGAGCGAATGCGGCGCAGGCACGCCGAAAAAACGACGGATCGCCGCAGATTCGCGCCCTCGCAGCCGGAGCCGCGCTGCGCCGGTCGGGTTTGCCCGGTCAGCGACCGGCGAACTTGCCGCGCAAGGCCTCGGCTACGGCCGGATGAACGAACTCGCTGACGTTGCCGCCGAGACTCGCGATTTCCCGGATCAGCGTCGAGGAGACGAAGTTGTACTGCTCCGTCGGCGTCAGGAACACGGTCTCGACCTCGCCGTCCAGGTGCCGGCTCATCGTCGCGAGCTGGAATTCGAACTCGAAATCCGACACGGCCCGAAGCCCGCGCATGATGACGTTGAGCCCCTGCTCGCGCGCAAAATTGACCGTGAGTCCCGTGTAGCCAGAGACCTCCACGTTCGGCAGTTCCGCGACCACCTCGCGCGCAAGCGCGACGCGCTCCTCGAGCGAGAATAGCGGCGCCTTCGCCGGATTGGCCGCGATCGCGATCACGACCCGGTCGAAGATCCGGCATGCGCGCCGGACCAGGTCCAGGTGTCCGTGCGTGATCGGATCGAACGTCCCCGGATACATCGCGCTGCTGCCCATCGCTCCCCCGTCGCTAGCCTTTCGCGGGCTCCCGCCGCGCCAGATGATAGCCCACCTCGCCGGCACGCCGGCTGCGCAGCAGCGTCCAGCCCGGCGGTAGGGTTGGTGCTTCGGCTCGCGCGGAATCTTCCAGGTAGGCGAGCCCACCGGCCCGCAGCCAGCCGCGCTCATCGAGACTCCTCAAGACCGGCACGACGTCACCGGTACCGTACGGTGGGTCCAGGAAAACGATGTCGAACGGCTCGTGCACTCTGGTCAGGAACGCGGGCACATCTGCCCGCACTACGTGCCCGGCCTCGGCCCCGAGCCCCCGCAGCGCAGCCTCCAGCGCGCGCGTCGCGACGGGGTCGGCATCGACGAACACGACCTCCCGCGCGCCGCGCGACAAAGCCTCGATACCGAGCGCGCCGCTGCCGGCGTAGAGATCCAGGCAGCGGCTGCCCGCGATGTCCATCTGCAGCCAGTTGAACAGCGTCTCGCGGACCCGGTCCGGCGTCGGGCGGATCCCCGGGCTCGGGGGAATCTCGAGCCTGCGCCCCCGCCAGCGGCCGCCAATGATGCGCAACTGCCCGGCCTGGCCGTGTCCTTGGCCACCGCGGCGTGTCCTCGAAATCTTGCGTAGGGTCACGCGGCAAGCGTAGGCTTCTGAAGGTTGATTTCACAACGCGCGAGCCAACGCGCGGTCCGGTATTCAAGAGGGGATGAAATCCATGACCGAGTCCAGGCGAAGGATTCTTGCTTCTATCGCCGCGGTGTCCGCCGCAATCGTTCTATCGGG
>DATIRA010000166.1:0-9543 GCA_035470225.1 Steroidobacteraceae bacterium
CAGTACTACTGGCACCGGTTCTTCTCCCACCAGCCGGACCTGAACTTCTCGAACCCGGCGGTCGAACGGGCGGTCACGCAGGTGATGCGGTACTGGCTCGACATGGGCGTCGACGGCCTGCGGCTCGACGCGATCCCCTACCTGTACGAGCGCGAGGGCACCAACAACGAGAACCTGCCCGAGACGCACGCGCTGCTGAAGCGGATGCGGGCCGTCGTCGACCGCCACTACGCCGGCCGCATGTTCCTGGCGGAGGCGAACCAGTGGCCGGAGGACGTGCGCGAGTACTTCGGCGAGGGCGACGAGTGCCACATGGCCTATCACTTCCCGCTGATGCCGCGGATCTACATGGCGCTGGCGCTGGAAGATCGCTATCCGATCACCGAGATACTGTCGCAGACGCCGGAGATTCCGCCGAGCTGCCAGTGGGCGATATTCCTGCGCAACCACGACGAGCTCACGCTGGAGATGGTCACCGACCGCGAGCGGGACTACATGTACAGCATGTACGCGCAGGAGCCGCGCATGCGGGTCAACGTCGGCATCAGGCGTCGGCTCGCCTCGCTGCTCGACAACGACATGGACCGCCTGAGGCTGATGAACAGCCTGCTTCTGTCGATGCCCGGCTCGCCGATCATGTACTACGGCGACGAGATCGGCATGGGCGACAACATCTACCTCGGCGACCGCAACGGCGTGCGCACGCCGATGCAGTGGAGCCCGGACCGCAACGGCGGCTTCTCCCGAGCCGATCCGCAGCGCCTGTACCTGCCCGCGGTCATGGATCCCGTGTACGGCTTCCAGGCGGTCAACGTCGAGGCGCAGGAACGCGACGCCTCCTCGCTGCTCAACTGGACCAAGCGCGTGCTGGCGATCCGCAGCCAGTACCGCGCGTTCGGCCGCGGCGGCATCGAGTTCGTGCGGCCGGCGAACCGCAAGATCCTCGCTTACCTCCGCAGCCACGGCGACGACACGATACTCTGCGTGGCCAATCTCGCGCGCACCGCCCAGGCGGTGGAGCTCGACCTGTCGCGTTACCGCGGGCGCGTGCCGATCGAGCTGATGGGGCGTAACGCGTTCCCGCCGATAGGGGACCTGCCGTACCTGCTCACGTTGCCGGGGCATGGCTTCTTCTGGCTGCGCCTGGCCGATTCCGCAGAGGTGCCCGCCTGGCACGTCGAGCGACTGGAGGCGAGCGAGCTGCCGATGCTGGTACTGAGCGGCGGGCTGCGGACCTTCACCGCCGATCCGCAGGACGCGACCGGCAAGGGCATCGCGCTGCGCGCGCTGCACGAGCTCGAGCGCCGCGTGCTGCCGGGTTTCCTCGGCGCGCGGCGCTGGTTCGCCCGCGATCCGTCCGGGGCGGCGACGGTTTCGTTGGGCCGGCGGTTCCTATGGAACACTCCGCGCGGAAACTTCCTGCTGGCCTTGCCCGAGGCACGCTTCGAGGACGGGGTGACGCGCAGCTATTTCATGCCGCTCAGCATAAGCCGCGAAGGCGGCGAGGACCGACAGCTGCGCGCCGTCGAATGGGCGCTCGCGAAGGTGCGAGAGCGTTCCGAGGTGGGCGTGCTGATCGACGCATTCGGCGACAAGGACTTCTGCATCGCGCTCGCCGAGGCGGTCGAGGCGGGCGGAACGACCTCGCTGGACGGCGGCAGCATCACGATCGAACGCACCCAGCACTTCCCGGACATCCGCCGGGGACTCGAGCCGGTACAGAATCTGCCGGGCGAGCACAGCAACGCGGCCGTCGTGCTCGATGAGCGCCTGTTCCTGAAAGGCTACCGCCGCCTGCGCGGAGGCACGAGCCCCGACGTCGAGATGACCCGCTACCTGACCGAGATCGCGGGGTTCCGCCACGTTCCGACCCTGGCCGGATTCGTCGAGTGGCGACCCGTCGAAGGCCCGGTAATGACCGTGGCGGCACTGTTTTCGTACGTGCAGAACCAGGGCGACGCGTGGAGCTACACGCTGAACCATCTCGAACGCCATTGCGCCGTGCTGCTGCACGCTGCGCCACCGGAGAAAGGCGAGTCCCACTCGCTCTACCTCGACCAGCTACGCACCATCGGCCGCCGCGTGGGCGAGCTGCATGCCACGCTGTCCCGGCCCTGCGAGGACGACGCGTTCGCGCCGGAGCCGCTGCGTGCGGCGGACCTCGCCGCGTGGCGCAAGCGGATCCTGTCATCGACCGAGCAGGCCTTCGCGGAACTTGCGGACGGACACCAAACACTGACGGAGAGGGACCGAGCACCCGCGGGGCAGCTGCTCGAGCGACGTGCGCAGCTGCTCCGGCAGATCAGGCGGCTCGGCGCCGGATCCGCCGCGGTCCACAAGACCCGCATCCACGGTGACCTGCAACTGGGCAAGCTGCTGCTGACCGGCAAGGACTTCGCGATCATCGACTTCGAGGGAGAGCGGGCCTGGACCTATGAGGCCCGGCGCGCGAAACACCTCGCGCTGCGCGACGTGGCCTGCATGCTGCGATCGCTGGAACACGCGCGGATCGTCGCGCTGCAACGCGCGGCAGCGGACCGCTCGGACCAGCGCGATGCACTGGCCCGGGACCTCGACCAGTGGCACCGGGTGTCGCACAGGACCTTCATGTCCGCCTATCGTGCCGCGCTCGGCGATGCCGGCTGCTGGCCAACGGACCGGGGTGATGCCACCCGGCTGCTGACGCTGTTCGAGATCGACAAGGAAGTCCTGCAATTGCGGCACGAACTCGAGCACCGGCCGGAACGTGCCGGGGTGCCGATCTGCGGCCTGCTCGGGTTGATCGAGCGCGCGGCCGACGGCTGATCGGCACGGGTGCGAACGGCGTCGAGGCAGGGCGACCTCAGCTGCGGCGTCGTCCCGCACGGCCGGCACGGCGTGACCGCCCTGCCCCGCCGCTGGCGATCACGCCCGCCACGTCATCCCAGAGCGCTTCGAACTGCTCGGGCGTGAACGCCGCACCAGAGGGCAGCCAGTTGGTGCTGCCCTCGGCCGCCAGCGTGTAATGGCCGACGACGTCGAGGTGGTCCGCTCGTACCGCGTGAATGACCCGGCCGTGCACCTGGCTCATGGCCGGAACGATGCCGTCGTTGGCTGCCGGGGTCAGCTCGAGGCCTGTCCCGCGCTCGATGCGGCGCCGAACCGGCGCGCTCGGGCTGGGATAGGGATAGCGCGCATGCGGCCGGGACGTGATCCCGTGCAGCAGCCGGAACAGGCCACGCAGGGCCAGCTGCTGAGGTTGCAGCAGCTTTCGATCGAGTCGCGCAGCCGGACGTGGCGTGGCAGCAACGACGCATGCGTAGTCCACGCCGGGACGATCCACGACCGCGGCCGCGAACAGGTTCGTTCCCTCGGGCGTCAGCTGCAGCACGGCTCCCTGGTCCGAGGCCACGGCCTCGAAATAACGCCAGACCGGGTCGTCCTTGTCGAAACGGATGGCGTCGATCACGCGGCGCAGCGCCTGGTCGGTCAGGCCGTCGCCGCCGAGCACTCCGCCGAAGCGGGACAGCAGGCTCGTGGCCCGCGACGCGAGCCGCAGCGCACCCCGACCCTGGCCGGTAGTCGCCAGCGAGGCGAGCAGCAGCAGGACCTGGTGACCCTGGGCGGTCGCGAAGAAATTCGCGAGCGGCGTGCCGTAGTGCGGCGTTACGACCGACACGGCGGTCCGTGTGCGTCGCCCGATCTGCTCCTCGCTGTCGTCGCCGCTGATCGAGACACCCGGCGAAAGCAGCAGCCGCTGGTCGAGTCCGCCGGTCGAGTGCCCGACGAAGTGCAATTCAGCTGCCTTCAGGCCACCGTGCCGGATGACTGCGCGCCGCAGGTGGTCGGCGCGCCGCGGAATCGAGCCGGTCGGCTGCGTAGGGCAGCGAACCAGGCGCGCCTCGAACCCGCGCCGCTGCAACGCCTTGCCCAGCGCGCGTTCGACGTCGTGGAAATAGCTCAGGTCCCCGACCGCGGTGAAGCCGAAGAATCCGGGAACCAGGAAGACGATGCGCTGCGCTTGCGCCATGCGACAGTCCTCAACCCTGTTGCGCTTGACCGTCCTCCGCGGCGGCCGCGAGCTCGCGCACCTCGCTGACTCCGCGGTCGAGGTCCGTGGCCAGTTGCTCATCTCCACGGGCCAGTGCGTCGAGATCCACGTCGGCGAAGCCGAGAATACCCATGTCCGCGTAGGCCTTTCGGACCCGCGGTCCCCACAGGCCGATGTCCCGGATCGTCGGTACGATCCGCGAGAACAGGTTGCTGCGGAAGACCTGCATCAGTTCGGACCGGTCCACCCATTCCCTGCACTGCTGCACCGGAAGCCCGAGCGCCTGCCACACTTCGTCGCCGAGGAAACGATCGCGCAGCAGGTAGCAGCCCTCGACGACGAATTCCTCGCGCTCGTCCCGCTCGGCATCCGTCAGCTGCGGATAGTAGTCGCGCAGCGCCAGCCGGCCGAAGGCCACGTGCCTCGCCTCGTCCTGCATCACGTAGGCGGTCACGGCTCGCGCGAGCGGGTTGCGGGCGTGGTCGCGGATCAGCGCGAAGGCCGCCAGCGCCACCCCCTCGATCAGCACCTGCATGCCGAGATAGGTGAGATCCCAGCGTGAATCCCGGAGCGTGTCGCCCAGCAGGCTCTCCAGGTGCGGGTTGATCGGGTAGAGCAACTCGAACTTCTCATGCAGCAGCCGCGAATACGCCTCGACGTGGCGCGCCTCGTCGACGACCTGCGTGGCCGCGTAGAACTTGGCATCCATGTCGGGCACCTGCTGCACGATCTTCGCCGCGCAGACCAGCGCGCCCTGCTCGCCATGCAGGAACTGCGACAGCTGCCATGCCTGCAGGTGGTGACGGAGCCGCACGCGCTCCGGCCCGCTCATGCGTTGCCACACCGGTGAGCCGAAAATCGAGATCATCTCGTCCGGCAGCCCGGAGGGATTCTCGGGATCGAGGTCCTGCGACCAGTCGATCCGGGTTGCCGCGTCCCACTGCTGGCGCTTGCCCTTCTCGTAGAGCTTCAGCAGCCGATCGCGCCCGTCGTCGTACTCCCAGCGAAATACCGCAGGGAACGACTGCTCGACGCTGGAGTACTGCGATTCCAGCGGCGTCGTGTATCGATCCATGCTCGACATCGTGGCAGGCCCTCCGTCGAATCCGGCCGGACGGGACTCCTGCGCCCCGGTCGTAGTGCAGGATGCGACTGCCGGTCCGCACTTGTCGAGCCGGATCGCAACTCCGCTCGTGATGCGCCGCCGCAACAGCGAGAATCGCAGCGGCGGCGCGGCCGGATGCTTCGAACGGGCGGGCGTCCCAGCCGGCCGCGGTCCATGCTGTAAGCTTGCGGGCTTTGCGCCAATCCGCCGGACGAGGAACCGATACTGATGCGACAGCTCAAGTGGCTGCTGCCCCTGGCCATCCTGGCCGCCGCACTGGCCGGCGCCTGGATCATCATCGCCAACAAGCCGGAGGCCGAGCGTGGCGCGCCGCCTGTCGTGCCCGTGGCGGTCGAGGCCATGCGTGTACAGCCTTCCTCGTTCCAGGTCGTGGTCCGTACGGAAGGTACGGTCGAGCCGAGAACGCAGAGCACGCTTATCCCCCAGGTTTCGGGCGTCGTACGCAGCATCTCTCCGTCTTTCCGTGACGGCGGCTTCTTCGAGAAAGGGGACGTGCTTGTCACGCTCGATCCGAAGGACTACGAGCTGGCCATTGCGAGCGCCGAGGCGCAGGTCGCGCAGGCGGAATCCGCGCTGGAGCAGGAACTCGCCCAGGCGGAGGTCGTCAAGAACGACTGGAAGCTGCTCGGCAAGAAAGCGCCGGAGCTCGGGCTGCGCAAGCCGCAGATCGCCGCCGCGCGTGCCGCGGTGCTCTCGGCCAGGGCGCAGCTCGAGCGGGCGCGCACCGACCTCGAGCGGACCCGCATCCGCAGCCCTTACGCCGGCCAGGTCCTCGAGAAGAGCGTGGACGTGGGGCAGTTCGTCTCGCCGGGTACCGTGCTGGCACGAATCTACGCGACCGATTACGTCGAGATACGGCTGCCGCTGTCACCCCGGGAACTGGAATTCGTCGACCTGCCGGAGAACTACCGCGACGACGCGGACCAACCGTCACAGGCCGGTCCGGCGGTCACCGTGTTCGCCGACATCGGTCGCAGCAGCTGGAGCTGGCAGGGCCGCATCGTGCGGACGGAAGGGGCGATCGATACCAGCAGCCGGCAGTTGTTCGTGGTCGCGCAGGTGGACGACCCCTACGATCGCGGGCCGCAGGGGCGGCCGCCGCTCAGGATCGGGCAGTTCGTCCGCGCCGAGATCGCGGGCCGGACGCTGGAGCCGGCCTTCGTCCTGCCGCGAGGCGCGATGCGCGAAGGCAACGAGGTCCTGATCGTAGACGCCGACAGCCGGCTCGAGCGCCGGCTCGTCACGGTCGCCTGGTCGGACGAGAGCGACGTGGTCATCACTGAGGGCCTCGCGGCCGATGAGGTCGTGAACGTCACGCCGCTGACCGTCGCCTCTAACGGTACGCTCGTCAGTGCGTCGATCGACGGGGCCCCCGCGCAGCGGGCGACGGTGCCCGCCGAGAGCCGGGGGTCTCGCCAGCCATGAAAGGAATGATCGCCTGGTTCGCGCGTAACGACGTCGCGGCCAACCTGCTGATGATGACGATCTTCGCGCTCGGTGCCTGGGCGCTCTCCTCCCGTATCCCGCTCGAGGTCTTCCCGGCCTTCGAGCTCGACGTGGTCAGCGTTCGCGTGCCGTTCCCGGGCGCGACACCGGCCGAGGTCGAGGAAGGCATCACAGTCAAGATCGAGGAAGCCGTCCAGGACCTGCCTGGCATCAAGACCATCCGCTCGACCGCTGCCGAGAACCTCGGCAGCGTCGCGATCGAGGTCGAGTCCGACCACGACCCGCGCGAGCTGATGAACGACGTCAAGGCGCGCGTGGACGCGATCAGCACGTTCCCGGTGGACAGCGAGCGGCCCGTGGTCTACGTGCCGGAGCTGCGCCGGGACGTCATCACCGTGGTGATCTCGGGCGAACTGACCGAGAAAGAGCTGAGGACCGTCGCCGAGCGCGTGCGAGACGAGATCGTGGATCTGCCAGAGATCACGCAGGTGGAACTCGACGGGGTGCGACCTTACGAGATTTCCATCGAGGTCTCCGAGCAGACTTTGCGCCAGTACGGACTGAGTCTCGCCGAGGTCGCCGATGCGGTGCGACGCAACTCGCTCGATCTCGCGGCAGGCGCGGTGCGTACCCAGGGCGGAGAGGTGCTGATCCGCACCGAGGGGCAGGCCCGCAGGGGTGCCGAATTCGAGGACATCGTGGTCAGGAGCCGGGCCGGCACGCGGCTCACGATCTCGGACATCGGCGTCGTGCGCGACGGTTTCAATGAGGATCCGGTCGAATTCCGCTTCAACGGCCAGCCCGCCGCGTTCGTCGACGTCTTCCGGGTCGGCGACCAGAGCGCGCTCGACGTCGCCGCCGCGGTCAGGAACTACATCGCGAACCCGCCGGCCTGGCTGCCACCGGGCGTGTCGCTCGATTACTGGCGTGACCAGTCGCGGGTCGTGCAAGCGCGACTGTCGACGCTGCTGCGGAACGCACTGCAGGGCGGCATCCTGATCCTGCTGCTGCTGACGCTGTTCCTGCGGCCCTCGGTTGCACTCTGGGTGCTGCTAGGAATGCCCATTGCGATCATGGGCGGCATCGCACTGATGCCCGAGATCGGGGTGACCATCAACCTGATCAGCCTGTTCGCGTTCATCCTGGTGCTCGGCATCGTCGTCGACGACGCGATCGTGACAGGCGAGAACATCTTCCGGCACCTCGAGGCGGGCCGGGCACCGTTGGAGGCCGCGATCGTCGGCACGCAGGAGGTCGCAGTACCGGTCACGTTCGGCGTGCTGACTACGGTCGTCGCGTTCCTGCCGCTGATGATGATCGAAGGCGTACGCGGCCAGATCTTCGCCCAGATCCCGATGATCGTGATTCCGGTGCTGCTGTTCTCGCTGGTCGAGTCGAAGCTGATCCTGCCTGCGCACCTGAAGCACGTGCGGATGCGGGACCCGCAACGGGAAGGCGCGTTCACGCGCTGGCAGCGAGGCATCTCGAGCGCCCTCGACCGGGGCACGCAGGCCGCCTACCGGCCGATGCTCGGCTTCGCGATCCGCCAGCCGCTGGTCGCGCTGAGCCTGTTCCTGGCGGTCGCCATCCTGCTGTTCAGCCTGGCGATCGGCGGCCACCTGCGCTTCATCTTCTTTCCGCGCGTGCAGGCGGAAACCGCCACCGCGACGCTGAACATGCCGCCGGGGACTCCGTTCGACGCCACGGCCCGCGCAGTGCAGCGGATTGCGACCGAGGCCGAGGCACTGCGCCAGCAATACACCGATCCCGAGACCGGCGAAAGCGTGATCCTGGACATACTGACCAGCGTGGGGTCGCCAGGTGGTGGTGAAGCGAACCGCAGTGACATCGGCCGGGTCGTGTTCGAGATCATGCCGCCGGAGCAGCGCTCGCTGGACGTCACCAGCTCGGAGCTGGTGGCAGAGTGGCGCCGGCGGATCGGACAGATCCCCGGCGCAAAGGAGCTGAGTTTCCGGGCCGAGATCGGTCGCAGCGGCGCACCGATCGATGTGCAGCTTGCAGGTCCGGACTTCGACGTGCTGCAGACGTTGTCGCGCGAGGTGCAGGAGAAGCTCGGGACCTACCCGGGAGTGTTCGACATCGGCGACAGCTTCGAGGAGGGCAAGGAGGAGATCGAGCTCAAGCTGAAGCCGCAGGCGGAGCTGCTCGGGCTGGCGCTCGAAGACCTGGCCCGGCAGGTGCGCTACGCCTTCTACGGCTTCGAAGTGCAGCGGGTACAACGCGGCCGTGACGAGGTTCGTGTCTTCGTCCGCTACCCCGAAGGCGAGCGCCGTACGTTGGAGAGTCTCGACTCGATGCGGATCCGCACGCCCTCGGGCGCCGAGGTCCCGTTCTCGGAGGTGGCCGATGCCAGCTACGGTCGCGGCTTCTCGTCGATCCGGCGCGTGGACCGAAATCGCACGATCAACGTGACCGCCGACGTCAACAAGGAGCAGGTGGACCTCGAGGCCATCAAGCGCGACATCGTCTCGTTCCTCACGCAGTCGGTGGCGACTCATCCGGGCACGAGCTTCTCGATGGAGGGTGAGGCGCGTGAGCAGCGGGAGTCGTTCGGCAGCCTGGGCTTCGGCCTGCTGTTCGTTCTGTTCGCGATCTACGCGCTGCTGGCGATTCCGTTCCGCTCCTACCTGCAGCCGCTGATCGTGATGAGCGTGATTCCGTTCGGCGTCGCCGGCGCGATGCTCGGCCACATCGTGATGGGCATGAGCCTGACGATCATGAGCATTATGGGCATGCTGGCGCTCGCTGGTGTGGTCGTCAACGACAGCCTCGTGCTGGTGGACTATGTGAACCGGCGGCGGCGCGAGGGCATCAGCGTAAAGGACGCGGTGTCCATGGCCGGCCAGGCGCGCCTGCGTGCGGTGCTGCTCACTTCGCTGACAACTTTCGCCGGGCTGATGCCGCTGATCTTCGAGAAATC
>DATIRA010000167.1:0-2161 GCA_035470225.1 Steroidobacteraceae bacterium
GAGCGGCACGAGCAGCAGTACCGCGAACGGAATCCGCCGGTTCGGATCGAAGTCCTTGCCGCTCAGGTAAGGGAAGCGGCTGACCATCAGCGCACCGGCCGTCAGCGCGACGACGAAACCCAGGATCAGCGCTCGCAGTCCCTCGCGCTGCGTGTCCGCCAGCGTCCAGACGAAGCCGGCCAGGATCGCTGCACCCGACGGACTGGGGAGACCCTCGAAATAGCGCTTGTCCGCCGTCGCCGAACGCGAGTTGAACCGCGCGAGACGCAGCGCAGCGCACACGGCATAGAAAAACGTGGCGAGCCATCCGAGTCGCTCCCACAGTGCACCGTACTCGGCGATCTTCGCGACGCCCCACTGGTAGGCCACGACCGCCGGCGCGAGCCCGAATGCGACCATGTCAGAGAGGCTGTCGTACTCCTTGCCGAATTCGCTCTGGGTGTTGGTCCAGCGAGCGATCCGCCCGTCCAGCCCGTCGCAGACCATCGCGATGAAGATCGCGATGCCGGAGCGGTCGAAATTGCCGTCGGTCGCGGCGACGATCGCGTAGAAGCCGGAGAACAGCACGGCCGTCGTGAACAGATTCGGCAACAGATAGATGCCGCGGCCGCGCGGCCGCACGGCCTTCTCCGCCCCGACTGGAGTCTGTTCGTTCATCGATGCTCACCCGGCCTGCTTCCCGCATGATAGGTAGGCCGGCCCCCGGGCACAACGCGGCCCGGCGGACCTGCGCCGGGCCGCCGTGCCCCTCTGCTAACATACGGCGCCAATTTTCCCGGACCCTGCAAGCGCATGCGACTCTCCAACTACCCAATCAACACGCTGCGCGACGTTCCCGCCGACGCCGAGGTGGTCAGCCACCAGCTGATGCTGCGCGCAGGACTCGTGCGGAGACTGGCGGCCGGCATGTACACCTGGCTGCCGATCGGGCTGCGGACCCTGCGCAAGGTGGAGAACATCGTTCGCGAGGAGATGAACCGCGCCGGCGCGATCGAACTGCTGATGCCGACGGTGCAGCCGGCCGAGCTGTGGCAGGAGTCGGGTCGCTGGGACCAGTTCGGCCCGGAACTGCTCAGGATCAGGGACCGGCACGAGCGTTCCTTCTGCTACGGGCCGACGCACGAGGAGGTGATCACCGACCTCGCCAGGCGCGAGATCAAGAGTTACCGCCAGCTGCCGGTCAACTTTTACCAGATCCAGACCAAGTTCCGCGACGAGATCCGCCCGCGCTTCGGCGTGATGCGTGCGCGCGAATTCACGATGAAGGACGCCTATTCCTTCCACGTGGACGAGGCCTCGCTGGACGAGGGTTACCAGGCGATGCATCGCGCCTACACGCGCATCTTCGAGCGCATGAACCTGCGCTTCCGGGCTGTGCGCGCCGACACCGGGAGCATCGGTGGCAGCGACTCCCAGGAATTCCATGTCCTCGCGGACTCCGGCGAGGACGCAATCGCATTCTCCGACGCCGACGGATACGCGGCGAACCTGGAGATGGCGGAAGCCGCGGCCCCGGCGGGGCCCAGGCCCGCGGCCGGCGCTGCGCTGGCGGAAGTCGCGACGCCCGGAGTGCGCTCGATCGCGGAACTCACCGGCTTCCTCGGGGTCGACGCCAGCCACTGCGTGAAGACGCTGCTGGTCGAGGGGACCGCGGGCGGCGTCGTGGCGCTGGTGCTGCGGGGCGATCACGAACTGAACGCAGTCAAGGCGCAGAAGCTTCCGGGCGTCGCCTCGCCGCTCAGGATGGCATCCGCGGAACAGGTCGAGGCCGCGACCGGCTGCGAGCCGGGCTTCCTCGGCCCCGTCGGGCTCGAGCTCGAGATCTACGCCGATCACTCGGCCCTGCAGCTGGCGGACTTCGTCTGCGGCGCCAACCGCCGCGACGCGCACCTGACCGGCGTGAACTGGGGGCGGGACCTGCCGGAGCCGCGGGCCGCGGACATCCGCAACGTCGTGCCCGGAGACCCCAGCCCCTCCGGTCGCGGGCGGCTCGGAATCGCGCGCGGAATCGAGGTCGGGCACATTTTCAAGCTGGGTCGCAAGTACAGCGAGACCATGGGGGCCACGGTGCTCGACGAGCAGGGCCAGGCGGTGGTCCCGTTCATGGGCTGCTATGGCATCGGTGTGACGCGGGTCGTAGCCGCGGCGATCGAACAGAACC
>DATIRA010000168.1:0-3522 GCA_035470225.1 Steroidobacteraceae bacterium
GATGCGCTCGACGTCTCACCGGAGGCGGAAGTCGATGGCTATGTCGAGGAACCGCTCGAGTCGGTTGCCTTCGGCCGGATCGCCGCGCAGACAGCGAAGCAGGTCATCGTGCAGAAGGTCCGCGAAGCGGAGCGTGCACAGGTCGTCGAGCAGTACCAGGATCGCGTCGGCCAGCTCGTGTCAGGGATCGTCAAGCGGGTTGATCGCAACGGCATCTTCGTCGATCTCGGAGGCAACGCCGAGGGCTTCATCCCGCGCGAGCACATGATCCCGCGGGAACCGGTACGGACCCAGGACCGGATCAAGGCCTTCCTGAAGGAGGTGCGTTCCGAACCACGTGGACCGCAGTTGTTCCTGAGCAGGACCGCACCGGAGTTCCTTATCGAGCTGTTCAAGCTCGAGGTTCCCGAGGTCGGCCAGGGCCTGATCAACATCCTCGGCGCGGCACGCGACCCCGGCGCCCGCGCCAAGATCGCGGTCCGCAGCAACGATCCCCGCATCGACCCGGTGGGGGCCTGCGTCGGCATGCGCGGCTCGCGCGTGCAGGCGGTATCCAACGAGATCGCCGGGGAGCGCGTCGACATCATCCCGTTCGACGACAACGCGGCCCAGTTCGTCGTGAATGCGATGGCTCCCGCCGAAGTGAGCGGCATCGTCGTCGACGAGGAAGCGCACAGCATGGATATCGCCGTGGCCGAGGACAAGCTGTCCCAGGCGATAGGCCGCGGCGGGCAGAACATCCGCCTGGCCAGCGAGCTCACGGGCTGGCGGCTCAACATCATGAGCGAGGAGGCCGCCGAGGAGAAAAGCGAGGCCGAGCAGCAGGAGCTGCGCGCGATGTTCATGCGCCAGCTCGACGTGGACGAGGACGTCGCGACGATCCTGGTCGGCGAGGGTTTCTCGAGCATCGAGGAGATCGCCTACGTGCCGCAGTCCGAGCTCGAGGCCATCGAGGAGTTCGAGGAAGACATCGTCATCGAGCTGCGTAACCGCGCGCGCGACGTGCTGCTGACGCAGGCGATCGCCAGCGAGGAGGTCATCGAAGCGGCGGCGCCCTCCGAGGACCTCCTCGACGTCGAGGGCATGGACGATGCGCTGGCCGGCGAGCTCGCCCGGCACGGCATCACGACCCGCGAGGATCTCGCCGAGCAGTCGGTGGACGACCTCGCGGAAATTCCCAATCTCGAGCCCGGTCGGGCCGGCGAGCTGATACTCGCCGCCCGCAAGCACTGGTTCGAGCAGGCCGAGCAGGCCGAGCAGGCCGGCCAGGCCTGAGCCGGAGGAATCGCATGGCGGAAGTAACGGTCAGCCAGTTCGCCGAGGTGCTGAAGGTCCCCGTCGACCGGCTGCTGATGCAGCTCGACGAGGCTGGTATCAAGGTCTCCGGCGTGGACGACGTGATCAGCGACGAGGCCAAGCTGGAGCTGCTCTCGCACCTGCGTCGTGCGCACGGACGGGACCAGGATGCGGCAGCGCCGCGCAAGATCACGCTGAAGCGCAAGTCCCAGCAGGAGCTCAAGCTCGCCGCCGGCCAGGGACGGGCACGCACCGTCAACGTCGAGGTGCGCCGTCGCAAGACCTATCTGAACCGCACCGTGCTGGAGGAAGAAGCGCGCCAGCGGCAGGAGGAACTCGACAAGCAGCGCCAGGAGGAGGAAGCCGCCCGGCTGGAAGCCGAGCAGGCCGAGGTGGAGCGGCGCGAAGCGGAACAGCGCGAGCGGGACCGTCTCGAGGCCGAGGCCCGCCGCCAGGCCGACGAGGCTGCCCGGCAGCAGGCCGAGGAGGAAGCGCGCCGCCAGGCGGAGATTCGCGAGCAGGAGAAGCAGGCTCGCGAGCGGCAGGAGGCAGCACGCGCCGAGGCGGAGCCGCCGAAGGTCGTCAAGCCGCCCGTCCCGCCGAAGAAGGAGGAGGCCCGCAAGGGCACCAAGTACGGCCGGAAGGAACTCCACGTCGGGGCCGACGCCAGCGCGCGATTCAAGAAGCGGCAGCAGGCGAGCAGGATGCGGCGCACGGTTCAGGTGAGCGTCGACGCGAAGCACGGCTTCGAGCTGCCGACCGCGCCGGTCAAGCGCGAGGTCCAGATCCCGGAGACGATCACGGTCGGCGAACTCGCCAACCGGATGGCCGTCAAGGCCAACGAAGTCATCAAGACGATGATGAAGATGGGCGTGATGGCGACGATCAACCAGCCTATCGACCAGGACACGGCCCAGCTCGTCGTCGAGGAGTTTGGTCACACGGCGCTGCGGCTCAGCGAGACCAGTCTCGAGGACCAGCTGCAGGCGGCGGCCGCGGACGTCGAGATGCTGCCGCGACCGCCGGTCGTGACGATCATGGGTCACGTCGATCATGGCAAGACCTCGCTGCTCGATTACATCCGCCGCACCAAGGTGGCCGCAGGCGAGGCGGGCGGCATCACCCAGCACATCGGCGCATACCAGGTGGAGACGCCGAAGGGGCTGATCACGTTCATCGACACCCCGGGCCACGCTGCCTTCACGTCGATGCGCGCCCGCGGCGCCCACGTCACCGACATCGTCGTGCTGGTCGTCGCGGCGGACGACAGCGTGATGCCGCAGACGATCGAGGCGATCCAGCACGCGCGCGCCGCCGAGGTGCCGATCGTCGTCGCGGTCAACAAAATCGACAAGCCCGACGCCGATCCGGACCGCGTGCGCAACGATCTCGGCAAGCAGAACGTGATCCCGGAGGCCTGGGGCGGCGACACGATGTTCGTCAACGTCTCGGCGCGAAGCGGCGAGGGCATCGACGAGCTGCTCGAGTCCATCCTTCTGCAGGCCGAGGTCATGGACCTGAAGGCCCCGGAGGAGGGACTGGCGGCCGGCGTGGTGCTCGAATCGAGCATCGAGAAGGGCCGTGGTGCCGTCGCGACGGTGCTGATCAAGCGCGGCACGCTGCGCGCCGGGGACCCGATCATCGCCGGACAGGAGTTCGGCCGCGTGCGGGCGCTGTTCGATGCGACGGGAGCGCAGGTCGAGTCGGCCGGCCCGGCCGTGCCGGTGCAGGTGCTCGGCCTGTCCAACGCCCCGAACGCTGGCGACGACCTGATCGCGGTCGAGAGCGAGCGCAAGGCCCGCGAAGTCGCGCTCTACCGGCAGGGCAAGTTCCGCGACGTGCGCCTCGCGAAGGAGGCAAAGCGGGCCGGGGACGTGTTCTCGCAGATGGGCGAACCGACGGCCGAAGTGGTCTCGATCATCGTCAAGGCGGACGTCCAGGGTAGTGCCGAGGCACTGCGCGACGCGCTTGGCAAGGTGGCGACGGACGAGGTCGACGTGAAGATCGTCGCAAGCGGAGTCGGTGGAATCACGGAGTCCGACGTGACGCTTGCAGCAGCATCGAAGGCCCGCATCATCGGCTTCAACGTTCGCGCAGACGGCGCGGCTCGCGCTGCGATCAAGGAAACCGGCGTGGACATACGCTACTACAGCGTGATCTACGAGGCGATCGACGACGTCAAGCAGATCGTCAGCGGTATGATCAAGCCCGAGGTCAAGGAGCAGA
>DATIRA010000169.1:0-2952 GCA_035470225.1 Steroidobacteraceae bacterium
AACAGCTGGGAGGTCGTGCTGGACGACTCCGGCAAGCTGCGCTGGGTCTCCGGCGACGAGGTACTCACGCGCCAGCCGGCCAGGAGCTGGTGGCAGCGCGTGCAGGACGTCTTCTTCATGATGTTCCCGAAGGAACTTTACTGACCCGGCGCGGTTCCACGGCCGCGCGGGCCGCGGCGGTCACTCCCGCAGCAGCGGCGTGCCCGGCGCGAACGCGGAAACACCCGACGACCAGTCGCCCGCGGCCTCGCGCTGCGACTCGAGCCACGTCCGGATCCGCATCGCGTCCGCTATCCGCGTGAGCCGGCCCAGCGAGTTCAGCAGCACGATCACGACCTGCCGCTCGTCCACGACAGTCTGCATCACCAGGCAGCGGCCAGCCTTCGAGATGTAGCCTGTCTTCTGCACGCCGACGTCCCAGGCGGGATTCTCGACCAGCCTGTTCGTGTTGCGGTACTCGAGGGCCTGGCGGCCCAGGTACACCGTGTGGCTGTCGTCGGTGGAAAAATAGCGAATGGTCGGATTGCCGGCGGCCGCGAGTACCAGCTTGGCGAGGTCCTCGGGACTCGCCACGTTGCTGCTCGAGAGGCCGGTGGGTTCGACGAACCGCGTCGTCGTCATTTCCAGTTCGGCGGCCTTGTCGTTCATGGCCTGCACGCAGGCTGGCAGGCCGTCCGGGTAATTGCGGCACACTGCATGCGCGGCGCGATTCTCGGACGACATCAGTGCCAGATGCAGCAGGTCCCCGCGGCTCAACCGCGTGCCCGGGGCGAGGCGCGATCTCCCGCCCACGGTGCCACGGACGTCAGCGGACGTGATCGTCAGCAGCTCTTCCATCGGCTGGCCCGCCTCCAGCACGACCAGCGCGGTCATCAGCTTCGTGATCGAAGCGATCGGTGCGGGAACGCTTTCGTGCCGGGCGGCCAGGACCGAGGAATGGGTCTCGTCGAGCACGTAGAACGCCTGGGAGTGGACGTCCGGGCTGGTTCGCAAAGGCACGGCGTCGTCCGCGGCAGCGAAGGCGGAGGCCGACGCCAGCGTCATACCCAGGCTGAGCGCCAGCGCCATCGAGCGAGCTGTGCTGCAAAAGTGCATCGGAAACCTGACCTCCTTCCCAACGATCCGCATCCCGGGAGGCCGTGCTCTGGTCGCAGGAACCCGGGTCCGCGCAAAGCTTAACGGATCCCGGCGCCCGGTGAAGGTGAAGTGACTCGCAGAATCGCGGCCATCCTTGCGGGCGTGCTGCTTCGGTCCTCAGCGCGGACCCAGCCGCCGCAGCAGCTTCCGCGCCTCCTCGACCCAGAGCACCAGGCTCGCGACCAGGACTAGCGGCAGCAGCGACTCCGGCGGCAGTGCCACAGTGTGGAACAGCGCATTGAATGGCGGAGCGTAGAGCACCAGGGCCTGCAGGCCCACAGACAGCGCGAGCGCGCCGAGCAGCCAGGGGTTCCTCCGCAGGCCCAGCTGCAGCGCCGAGCGGGTGGCGGATTGGCAGGACAGCACGTTGAACCACTGGCACATTGCAAGCAATGTGAAAGTCTCGGTGCGCACGAGCTCGAGCGGAACTCCAGCGGACAGGCGCCACGCGAACCAGCCGAGCGTCACGCCCGCGATCGCAGGCGTCATCAACGCCACGCGCGAGAGCATCTCGCGATCGAGCAGGCGCTCGCCCTGAGCCACCGGCGGGCGTCGCATCTCGTCGCCGTCCGGTGGATCCATGACCAGGTTCACCGTCACCGTGCCCTCCGTCACGATGTTGATCCAAAGGATCTGCACCGCCGCCAGCGGCAGCGGCAGACCGGCAGCCAGCGCCGACAGCAGCACCAGCACCTCGGCCATCGAGGTCGCGAACAGATACAGGATGACCTTCTTCAGGTTGGCGTAAACGACCCTGCCCTGCTCGACGCCCGCGACGATCGTGGCGAAGTTATCGTCGGTAACGACGACTTTCGCAGCGCACTTGGCGACCTCGGTGCCCGAGCGCCCCATCGCGACGCCGACGTCGGCGCGCGCCAGTGCCGGTGCGTCATTGACGCCGTCGCCCGTCATCGCCACGACCGCGCCGCGCGCCTGTAGTGCCTCTACGATGCGCAGCTTCTGGGCCGGCTGCACGCGCGCGAACACCGATACGCGCTGCACCTGGTCGCGCAACTCCTCCTCGCCGAGCGACTCGAGCGCCCGCCCATCGAGGACCAGGTCGCCTTCCCGTGCGATGCCCAGTTCCCGGGCGATCGCAAGTCCTGTCAGCTTGTGGTCACCGGTCACCATGATCGGCCGGATGCCCGCGGCACGACACGCCTCGACCGCGAGTTTGGCCTCATCCCGGGGTGGATCGATCTGTCCGACGAGGCCCAGCAGCCGCGCGCGGCCGACCAGCGAATCGACGCGCACTTCCGAGACCGGGCCATCCCCGTCCACCGTCGCGAAGGCGAGCACGCGCAGCGCCCGTGACGCCAGCGATTCCGCAGCGGCGGCCGCGGCCCGGACCGAGTGCGGACCGTCGTAGCCGCGAGTCAGGCGGAGTACGGCCTCTGGTGCTCCCTTGATCCAGACCCGCCGCGTCGACTCGCCGGCCGGGTGCCAGGTGGCCATCAGCTTCGTTTCCGAATCGAACGGAAGCTCGGCCAGGCGTGGCACAGCCTGTGGCTCGGCCTGCGGGTCCAGTCCGGCTTTCGCTGCCAGCACCAGCAGCGCTCCCTCGGTCGGGTCGCCGAGCACGGACCAGTCGTCCCCGTCCTGCTCCGGTGCCACCAACGCGGCGTCGTTGCAGTGAGTCGCCGCGAGCAGCAGTTCCGCGAGCGCCGGGTTCGACACGTCGGCGATGCTGCCGTCGGCCGCGACCAGTCGTCCCTGCGGCGCGTAGCCGGTACCGTCGACGGCGATTTCGCCGCTGCCCGGCAGCCACAGCGCCACTGCTGTCACCTGGTTGCGGGTCAGCGTACCGGTCTTGTC
>DATIRA010000170.1:0-6151 GCA_035470225.1 Steroidobacteraceae bacterium
GCTTCGCGTCGATGAATTCGAGCAGGTCCGGATGGTCGCAGCGCAAAGTGGCCATCATCGCGCCGCGCCGACCGCCCGAGGCGAGCACGGTCGCGCACATCGCGTTCCAGACGTGCATGAACGACACGGGACCGGAGGCGATCGTGCCGGCCGAAGTCGCCGAGTCACCCCTTGGGCGCAGTGTCGAGAAGTCGCAGCCGATGCCGCCACCCTGCTGAAGCGTGACCGCGCTCTCCTCCAGCGAGCGGAAAATCCCCGCGATCGAGTCCTCGATGCGTCCCATCACGAAGCAGTTCAGCAGCGTAACCGAGCGGCCGGTACCGGCTCCGGCCAGGATGCGGCCGCCCGGCAGGAAGCGGAAGTCTGCGAGCAGCTCCCGGAACCGCAAGACCCGGTCCTCGGCACGAGTGCCCTCCGCCGCCGCCACGCTTGCCGCCACCCGGTCCCATGTCCCACCAGGGCCCTGCTCCGACGGCGCGTCGGCGCCGCGCCACTGGTAGCGCTGTTCCCAGATCCAGCGGGAGAGCGGGTCAGCGAAACGATCCATCACGTTGGATGCTATGCCTGCGCCCCGCCGATCGACAACCGGCATCGACCAGGGCTGCGCACCGCGGAAAATGTGACCCGGCTCGCAGCTGCGAGACGACTGCGAGGGGCGTTTGGTTGGTGGGCCCGCACTCCCGGCGCATACTCGATCGCGGTACTGTATCGGAGTCGACAATGGAGGCCTGGACCCGATCCGCGGGAGTCCCCGGCAGGCGCAACAGGCGTTGGGCGCCATGAAGACCATCCTTCTCGCCTACGAGCGCGACCAGGACTTTGCGTCGGTCGAGACGCTGCTCGCCGCGCGTGGCCACCGCGTGCTGAAGGCTCGCAGCGGCGTCGAGGCGCTCGAGATCGCGCGTCACGACACGCCGCATGTGGTGGTCAGCGACGTGCTGCTGCCGCGGCTCGACGGCTTCGCGCTGTGCCGGCGTCTCAAGGAGGACCCGCTGCTGCAGCACATCCCGGTCGTGATGCATTCCTTCCGTGTCGAAGGGACCAAGTACGAGTCCTTCGCGGCCGAAGTCGGAGCGGAGCGCTTCATGCCGCGCGGCGCGACGCTGGAGGAACTGGCCGAGTTCATCGAGAAACAGAACGCGGGTTCCGGGACGATGCGCATGCCGGCGTTGGTGCCGGAACTGCTGGAGAAGCGTGAGCGCGACCGGCGCAGGCTGACTGAACTGGAGACGCGCCTGCGCGAGATCGAAGACGCGAAGCGGCAGCAGGAGGCTGCGAACCGCGAGTTCGAAGCGGCCGAGCGGCAGCTGCGTCAACAACTCGAGCGGGAGCAGCGGCAGAGAGCCGAGCTGGTCGCGACGGACTCCGCCAAGATCCGCGAACTGCAGGCCCGGGTCGTGGACCTGGAGCGGACCAGCAACGATCTGGGGCGGGCGGAGTCGCGCGCGCGAGAGGCGGCCGAGAAGGCCCGTGCCGAACTCGCCCGGGTCCCGGAGCTCGAGACCCAGCTCGGGCAGCTGAGCGCAGAGCGCGATCGGGTGCAGGCGGAGGCGGCCGACATGCGTAGGCTGCTCGCCGAGCAAGAGGCGGCACTGGAGCGGGCCCTGTCGGATGCCCGGGAAGGGGACGCGCTGCGTACCCGGGCGCTGGAGGAGTCGCCGGTGCCGAGTTGCATCGTCGACGGCGAAGGTCGCCTCAGCTACGCGAACGCGGCCCTCGCAGCACTGCTCGCCCAGGATGCCGCAGAGCTGAAGGGGCGGAGAATCTCGGATTTCGAGCTACGCAGTGCCGGCGCAGAGACGACGATCCGTGCGGCCGCGATCGGCGGCGACGGCCAGATGCTGCAGGAGCTGCGCTGGCAGCGGCCCGACGCGTCCGTGCTGGAGGTGGAACTCGCCGGAAGCCCGCTGCAGGAGCCGGCCGGTTACCGGGTGGTGACGGTCCGCGATGTCACGCACCGCAAGCGCGCCACCCGACGCGCCGAGCTGGACCAGAAGTGCGTCGGCAGCCTGTTGGACCTTGCGCAACGTGGACAGTCGCTGTCGGAGACAGAGATTCAGCGAGCCACCGTCGAAATCGCAGCGCAGGTCACGGGCGGCCAGCTGGCCCTCCTTTTCCTGGCGCTTCCCGAGCCGATGCAGCTGGAACTCGCTGCGCGCCTGGATCAGGAGGAGCAGGGTGCAATGGCCCGCTGGCGCGGCTCGCCACCCGCGGACTCGGTCCTGCTCGAATGCCTCGAATCGCAGCAGCCCGTGCTGCGCGACTCGCCGCAAGGCACCGGTGTCCTGGTCCAGTGTGGCCTGCCGGCGCAGTTCGCAAGGCAGCTGGCGGTGCCGCTGCTCGACGGCAGCCGCGTGACGGGCGTGCTGCTCGTCGTCGACAAGCCGACGCCGTTCGACGAGGACGACCGGCGCCGCAGCGCGCAACTGGCCGACGTCGCGTGGAAGGCACTGCGTCGACGGCGCTCCGATGCCGAGGTCGTCAGCGCCATGGATCACATGGAGCGGGTCATGCTCGGCACGGTCGCGGCGCTGGCGGAACTGGCCGAGCGCCAGGACGCGAACAAGACCGGCCGCAGCCATCGGGTCGCGGATCTGGCCGCAGACATCGGTGCCGCGCTCGGGCTTCCGGGCCATACGCTGCGCGGCCTGCGGGTCGCGGGCCAGCTGATCGACGTCGGCATGCTGCACATTCCGCGCGAGATCCTCTGGCGCCCGGGACCGCTTGCGCCGGCGGAGTACGAGCTGGTCAAGACGCACGCCGAGCGCGGCTACGAGACGCTGCGCCAGATCGAGTTTCCGTGGCCGGTGGCCGAGGTCGTGCGTCAGCACCACGAGCGCATGGACGGATCCGGGTATCCGCGCGGCCTGAAGGCGGAGGAGATCCTGCTGGAATCGCGGATCGTCGCGGTGGCCGACGCCGTCGAGGCGATGCTCTCGCCAAGACCTCAGCGCGCGGCCCTCAGCACCGCCGACTGCATCGAAGAACTCCAGTCGCGGGCCGGACGGCGTTACGATGCGCGCGTGGTCAAGGCCTGCGTCAAATTGCTCCGGGAACGAGAGGATCACCAGGCCGGTGAAGCCCTGCGCAGCAGGATCGCCTGAGCCGGCGGGATGCAGCTCGAATTCTTCGGTGCGGCCGGTGAGGTAACCGGCTCCTGCCACGTGCTGCGCGTCGGCCGCAGCACGCTGCTGCTCGACTGTGGCCTGATACAGGGCGGACCGACCCCCCACGAGCGCAATCGCGCGCCGTTCCCGTTCGAGCCCGGATCCGTCGATGCGGTCGTGCTGAGTCACGCACACGTGGACCACTGCGGACGGCTGCCGCTGCTGCGGCAGCAGGGGTTTCGCGGGCCGATCTACGCCACGGCGGCGACCCGCGACCTGGCCCGGATCCTGCTGGCCGACAGCGCGAAGCTTGCCGAGCGCGACGCCGAGCGGGAAAACCGACGTCGAGCGCGGAACAGGGCCAAGCGGCGCGCCGAGCCGCTGTACACGACCGAGGACGCCGACGCGACACTGCGCCAGTTCCGCACGGTCCCGTATGGCCGCCCGGTCGCGGTGCGCGATGGCATCGAGCTGAGGTTTCGCGATGCCGGGCACATTCTCGGCTCGGCAAGCGCCTGGCTGGACTTGAACGAGGGCGACCTTGAGCGTCGGCTGGTCTTCAGTGGTGATCTCGGCCAGTACGACTCGCCGATACTTCGCGATCCGGAGCCGGGCGAGGGCGCGGATCTCGTGCTGATGGAGAGCACCTACGGTGACCGCAGGCACCGCGAACGCGAACAGACCCTGGTCGAGTTCGGCGAGATCCTGAAGGCCTGCCGCCAGACCGGCGGCAACGTGCTGATCCCGGCGTTCGCGGTCGGGCGCAGCCAGGAGCTGCTCTACCAGCTCGGCATGCATTTCGAAGCGTGGCAGCTCGGCGACTGGCAGATCTTCCTCGACAGCCCGATGGCCATCGAGGCGACCGGCGTGTACTGGGACCATGCCGACCTGTACGACGAGGAGGCGGCCCGCTTCCGCAGGCGCGCGCACAGCCTGCCGCCGCTGCCGAATCTGAAGCTCTGCCGCACGGCCGAGGAGTCGATGGCCATCAACCGCATCAGCGAGGGTGCAATCATCATCGCCGGTAGCGGCATGTGCACCGGCGGGCGGATCGTGCATCACCTGAAGCACAATCTCGGGCGGCCCGAGTGCCATCTGGTATTCACCGGCTTCCAGGCGCAAGGCACGCTCGGGCGGGCGCTGGTGGACGGTCGCGAGTCGGTGCGGATTCACGGCGACAGCCTGGACGTCGCGATGCAGGTGCACACGCTCGGCGGCTTTTCGGCGCACGGAGACCAGGCCGACCTGCTGCGCTGGTATGAAGGTGTGGGCGGCCGACCGCCCGTCTGGCTCGTGCATGGCGAGAGTGCGGCCTCTGCCGGACTGAGGGATGCGCTGCTCGGGCGGGGCATCGAGGTCGAGGTCGCCGAGCGCGGTCGTCGCCTGGACCTCGGCACGATGCCTTGAGCCAGGAGCCGATCCCGCCGGATCCTGCCGCAAGCGGCCGCTCGCGGCCGGATGGCTGGCTGCGGCGGCTCGCGGTGCTGCTGAACGCGAGGCCGCAGGAACTCGGCGGCATGATCGCCGCATTCCTCTGCGCGTTCTGCATGTTCTCCAGCTATTCGATTCTCAGGCCCATTCGCGAGACCATGGGCATCACCTCGGGCGTCTCGACGCTGCCTGCGCTGTTCTGGGGCACATTCGTCGCGATGCTGGTGGTCCAGCCGATCTACGGCTGGCTGACCTCGCGCTTGCGGCGTTCGACGTTCCTGCCCTGGGTTTACCTGTTCTTCATCCTCAACATTCTCGGCTTCCATGCCTGGTTCAACGCCCAGGCCGACCACACCTGGATTGCGCGCGCCTATTTCATCTGGGTGAGTGTCTTCAGCCTGTTCGTCGTCGCGGTCTTCTGGAGCCTGATGGCGGACGTGTTCAGCCGCGACCAGGCCGGCCGCCTGTTCGGTTTCATCGCCGCTGGCATCAGCCTGGGCGGGTTGTTCGGCCCGTTCCTCGGCCAGCGCCTGGCGCAGCCGCTTGGCACGATCAACCTGCTGCTCGTTTCCGCCGCGCTGCTCGCGGCATCGCTCGCGTTCCTGCTGCGGGTGCTGAGCTGGCACCGCCGCCACGGCGAGAACGTCGCGGCGGGCACGGACCGGGATGCGCGCCTCGGGGGCACCGCACTGGCCGCGTTCCGCCAGGTCGCGAGCTCCCCGTACCTCGCGCTGTTGGCGCTGTTCGTCCTGCTGCTGACCTGGGTATCGACCTTCCTGTACCTGGAGCAGCAGGCCCTGGTGGCCGAGGTCTTCACCAGCCGGGACGAGCGGACGCGCTTCTTCAGCACGATCGACTTCTGGGTGCAGGCGGGGTCCCTGACGACTCAGCTACTGCTGTTCGGTCGGCTCTTTCGCTGGCTGGGCCTGCGCACGCTGCTGGTTTCCGTGCCGCTGCTGATGGCCGCCGGCTACTCGGTGCTCGCGCTGTACCCGCAATTCGCCGTGTTGGTCGCGGTCATGATGGTGCGGCGCATCGGCGAATACTCGATCACGCGACCCTCGCGTGACACGCTGTACACGGTCGTCTCCAGGGAGGAGCGGTACAAGGCCAAGAGCCTGATCGATACGTTCGTCTACAGGGGCGGTGACGCTACCGCCGCATCGCTGCACGCGCTGCTGAAGTCGATCGGACTCGGAGTCTCCGGTATCGCCTGGTTCGGTGCCGCGATCGCAGGCGTCTGGGCCTTCGTCGCCTGGAGGCTCGGGACCCGGGCCACCGCGCTCAGGAGCAGGCTCAGCGCTCCAACTCGAACCGGATCGTGACGGCAGAGCGCTGCTGGACGGTCCCGCCGTTCACGGAACGGGGGCGGAAACGCCAGGACGCGACGGCGTCGATCGCGGCACGCTCGAATACTCCGGCAGGCTGCGAGTCCAGGACCAGGACGTCGCCGACCGCGCCGGTCTCGGTCACAGTGAATTCGAGTTTCACCCAGCCTTCGACCCCGCCTCTGAGCGCCTGGGGCGGATAGACCGGATCCGGGGCGTGCAGCCGCTGGAGCTCGCCCAACGCTTGCAACGGAGGCGCGATCGCAAACGCACGGGCCTGCGGAG
>DATIRA010000171.1:0-8290 GCA_035470225.1 Steroidobacteraceae bacterium
ACCGCGGGGCTCGGCGCCGCGGAACTCGCGTCGCGGCGGGAGGCGGAGGGGGACGATTACGGAGCGATTCTCGTCAAGGCCGTGGCCGACCGGCTCGCCGAGGCTTTCGCGGAGCGGCTTCACGAGAGGGTGCGGCGCGAAATCTGGGGATACGCGCCGGAGGAGGTCCTCGGTCCGCGGGCGTTGATCGCCGAGGAGTACGCGGGCATCCGGCCCGCGCCGGGCTATCCGGCCTGTCCCGATCACAGCGAGAAGGCGACGCTCTGGCGCATGCTGGACGTGGAAAAGAACACCTCGATCCGCTTGACCGAGAGTTTCGCGATGCACCCGACCGCATCGGTCAGCGGCTGGTATTTCTCCCATCCCGATTCGAAGTACTTCCAGGTGGGGCGCATCGACGCCGACCAGGTCGCGGACTACGCGCGGCGCACCGGCAGGGGCCGCGAGCAGGCCGAGCGCTGGCTGGCGCCGGTGATCGGCTACGGGCCCTCGTCGGGCGCCACCTGAAATACTGCCGGCCCGCGGCAGCCCGGTCGGCCCGGTTACGCTCGTCAGTGGCGCTCGCCGCGATCGAGGGCCTCGAGGTAGTGGGTACCGCCGAGCGCCGACATCTGCCGCTCGATCCAGTCCTGGCGATGGCGGACGTAGCGTGACGGACTCGATACGCTGTAGCGTCGCGGTGCCGGCAGCACCGCGGCGAGCAGCGCGGATTCCGCTCTGGACAGCGCTGCCGCGTCCTTGCCGAAATAACGTCGGCTTGCCGCCTGCACGCCGTAGGTGCCGGGCCCGAACTCCGCTACGTTCAGGTACACCTCGAGTATGCGTCGTTTGCTCCACGCGAGTTCGATCAGCACGGTCAGTCCCGCTTCGAGCCCCTTGCGGAACAGGCTCCGACCCGGCCACAGGAAGAGATTCTTCGCCACCTGCTGGCTGATCGTGCTGGCGCCGCGCACCCTGCGCCCGCGCTCGCGATCAGCAAGCGCGCGGTCGATCTGTTCGAAATCGAAGCCGTGGTGGACGGGAAATTTCTGGTCCTCGGCAGCCACGACGGCCAGTGCCGCCTCCCTGGAGATGCTGTCCCAGTCGCGCCACTGATATCCGAAGCGGTAGCCTGGCGGCTCCTCGGCCAGCGCAGCGATCCGGCTCTGCAACTTGAAGGCCGTGGTCGGGGGATCGACGAAGCGAAGCGCGACCACGACGGCGATCGTCACGGCCACCCAGGCCGCGACCAGGAGCAGCGCTCCGCGCAGCGCGCGCCGGGCGAGGCCGCGTTTGCGCTGCGGCATCTGTGCCCGCGGTCCGTCAGGCGTTTTCGGGTAAGCGGCTGGCCCTGGTGACCAGGATCGGCTCGCGCGGCACGTCCTGGTGCATGCCTTTGTTGCCCGTCGGGACCGTGGCCATCTGGTCCACGACTACCATGCCGTCGCTGATGCGGCCGAACACCGCGTAGCCCGCGCCACCGCGACCTGGATCGAGCGCGATATTGTCCACCAGGTTCACGAAGAACTGCGAGGTCGCGCTGTGCGGATCGTTGGTGCGGGCCATGGACAGCGTTCCGCGGCGGTTCTTCAGGCCGTTGTCGGCTTCGTTGCGGATCGGCGCCCGCGTCGGCTTCTGGCGCATCTCGGCGGTCAGGCCGCCGCCCTGGACCACGAAGCCCGGGATCACGCGGTGGAACACCGTGCCGTCGAAATGGCCGTCGTCGACGTAGCGCAGGAAATTCTCCACCGTGGCCGGTGCCTCGTCTTCGTAGAGCTCGACCGTGAAGTCACCCAGCGAAGTCTCGAATCGTACGTGCTTGGTCATTCTTTCAGCCGCCGGCGAGGGATGATCTGAGAGATAGTGGCCGGCCCCGGCGCGAAAGTCACGTCCGGTCCGACGCAATGCGCGGCCATCGCGCGTCGGTGCAGCGCTCACGGCCGGCCAGGTCCCGGTGGGTGGCGATCCAGTCGAAGCCGCTCGCGGCAAGCAGGCCGCGCACGTCCGCTCCCTGCAGGTCGCCGTGCTCCAGCACCAGCCAGCCGCCCCCGAGCAGGTGCTCTGGCGCCCCGGCGATCACGCGCGACAGCGCTTCGAGCCCGGTCGGGCCGGCGATCAGCGCCTCGTGCGGCTCGAACCGCCGTACCGAGTCCTCGACCCGGGGATCGCCCTCGGCGATGTAGGGCGGGTTGCTGGCGATCAGCGCGAAGCGCTCGCCGTGCACCGGCTCGTACCAGTCGCCTGCGCGGAACTCGACCCTGTCCAGGCAGTTGCGTTCTGCGTTGCGGCGCGCGAGCCGGACCGCCGCAGGCGAGCAGTCCGTGCCGATGACCCGGCATCCCGGTCGCTCGCGTGCGATGGCGAGTGCGATCGCGCCGCTGCCGGCAGCCAGATCCAGCACCGCGGATGCCGAATTCGCCGGCAGGTGCCCGAGCGAGCGTTCGACGACCAGCTCCGTCTCGGGCCGCGGGATCAGCACGGCTGGCTCCACCTCGAGCGGCAGGGACCAGAATTCCCGCTCTCCGAGCAGATACGCCACCGGTTCCCCGCAGGCCCTGCGGGCCAGCAGCGATTGGTACCGGTCGACGGCATTGGATTCGAGCAGCCGCTTCTGCGGATGTGCCTTCAGGTAGGCCCGGTTCCGACCGAGGGCCGCGGCGAGCAGGATCTCCGCTTCGTGACCCGGATCATCAGCGACCCGCGCGAGCTTCTCCCGACCCTGCTCGAGCAGCTCACCGATCGAGATGGCCACCGTTGCCGCTACTCCAGGCTCGCGAGCTGCTCGGCGCGCCATTCCTGCTGCAGCGGCTCGACCAGCGGGTCGAGCGATCCGTCCATCAGCTCGGGCAGCTGGTACAGCGTCAGGTTGATCCGGTGATCCGTCACGCGGCCCTGGGGGTAATTGTAGGTGCGGATCCGCTGCGAGCGGTCGCCGCTGCCGACCTGCAGCTTGCGTTCCTGGGCCTGCTGGCGCTGCTGCTTCTGCTGCTCGGCCTCCAGCAGCCGCGAGCGCAGCAGCGACATCGCCCGCGAGCGGTTCTTGTGCTGCGAGCGCTCGTCCTGGCATTCGACGACGATCCCGGTCGGCAGGTGGGTGATGCGGATCGCCGAGTCGGTCTTGTTCACGTGCTGCCCGCCGGCGCCCGAGGCACGGTAGGTGTCGATGCGCAGCTCCGCGGGGCTGATCTCGACCTGCCCGACTTCCGGCAGCTCGGGCAGGATGGCCACCGTGCAGGCGGAGGTGTGTATCCGGCCCTGCGCCTCGGTGGCCGGCACTCGCTGCACCCGGTGCGTGCCGGATTCGAACTTCAGCTTCGAATAGGCGCCGCTGCCGACGACGCGGCTGATGATCTCGCGATAGCCGCCGTGCTCGCCCGGGCTCTCGCTCAATACCTCCACCCGCCAGCCCTGCCGCTCGGCATACCGGGCATACATGCGGAACAGGTCGCCGGCGAAGATCGCCGCCTCGTCGCCGCCCGTGCCGGCGCGGATCTCGAGGAAGATGTTGCTGTCGTCGCGGGGATCCCGCGGAATCAGCAGGCGCGTCAGTTCAAGTCCTTCGCTTTCGATGCGCCCGTCCAGTTCGTCGAGTTCGGCCTCCGCGAGTTCCCGCAGCGAGGCATCCGCACCGCGCAGCAGCTCGCGCGCGTAATCGCGCTCGGTCTCCAGGCTCTGCAGCGCCCGGAAGCGCTCGGCGACCGGTTCGAGTCGCGCATATTCGACCGACAGGTCGCGGAAGCGGGCTGGTTCACCTATGACGTCCGGGTCCGCGAGCAGGGCGCTCAACTCCTCGAAACGCTCGAAGCTCCGTTCCAGCCGTCGGCGGATCGACTCTTTCATGTATCCCGGTCGAGGCGGTAGATGCGGACGATGGTCTCGATCAGGTCCGCATCACCCTGCTCCGCGGCGTCGCGCAGCTGCTGGCTCGGTGCGTGGATCAGCCGGTTGGTCAGCGTATTGGCGAGGAACTCCATGGTCTCCTCGGGGGCGCGTCCCTGCGCCAGCATTCGCTGGGCCTGCTCGAGCGTCAGCTGCCGTGCCCTGTCGGCTTCCTCACGGAGCCGTCGTATCGTCGGTGCGGCGTCCCTGGTCCGCAGCGCGAGTGCGAAGCGATTCACCTCGTTCGAGATGAGACTCCCCGCTTCCTGCGCCGCCTGCCGTCTACCTGCGAGATTCTCGTTGACGACGTTCTGCAGGTCGTCGATCGTGAACAGGTAGACGTCCTCGAGCTCGGCGATCCGGGCGTCGATGTCGCGCGGCACGGCGATGTCCACCATGAACATCGGGCGGCGCTTGCGGGCCCGCAAGGCCTGCTCGGCCATGTCCCGCGTGATGATTGCGCTCGGGCTGGCGGTCGAGGCGATCACTATGTCCGCCTCGCGCAGGTGGTTCGGGATTTCCTCCAGGTTGATCGCGTAGCCCTGGAACTCCCTGGCCAGCTCGTGGGCCCGCTCGACGCTGCGGTTCGCGACGATCATGCGTCGCAAGCCGTCCGCGTGCAGGTGTCGGGCCGCGAGCGTGATCGTCTCGCCGGCACCGACCAGCAACGCAGTGCGCGAGTCGAAGCTGGCGAACACCGTCTTGGCCATCGTGACGGCGGCCGAGGCCACCGAAACCGCGTTGGCGCCGATCTTGGTCTCGGTCCTGACGCGCTTGGCTACCGAGAACGCCGCCTGGAACAGTCGGTTCAGCATCGGTCCGGCGGTCCCGGCCTGCTTCGCCGCGCGGTAAGCGTCCTTGAGCTGCCCGAGGATCTGCGGCTCGCCGAGGATCATCGAGTCGAGCCCGGAGGCGACCGAGAACACGTGCGTGACCGCTTCGAGCTCACGGTGCTCGTACAGGCAGTGGTGGATGTTGGTCCCGAGCTGGTGGTAGCTCTCCAGCCACTTGCCCAGCTCGAGCGGGCCACCCCCCGAGACGCAATAGATCTCGGTACGGTTGCAGGTCGAGACGATGATGGATTCCTCGACATCGGGCAGGGTCCGCAGCTCGCGGAGTGCGTCCGGGAGCCGCGCGGCTTCGAATACCACGCGCTCACGCACCTCGACCGGTGCCGTTCGGTGGTTGATGCCGATGACGAGGAGTGACATCCGGTTTCCGGGTGCTAAACCTCGAAATTCTCGGTGATGCCCTCGGGCAACACAAGCAGGCCCGCGCATCCGCTATAGTGCGCCGACCATGTCGAAGCACCCCTGCAGGCCGACCCTGCGCCCGTGGATTCCCGCCTGCCTGCTGCTGCTCGGCGCCTGCGCCGCGGGACCAGCGCCGAACGAGGCGGCGCCCCCGCGCGATTCTCAGAGTCTGCTGGCGGAGGGCGACTCGGCGCTTCAGCGGGGAGAACTGCCCGCCGCGGCGCGCGCCTACCGACTGGCCGCCGAGGCCTCGGCTGACGAGCGGGTCGCGGAACAGGCCGCGACGATGGCGTTCAGCCATTTTCAGTGGAGCGAATCGCTGCTGGCCGCCGAGCGCTGGCTCGAGATCAATCCGACCAGCGAGCAGGCGCGCCACTACGCTGCCGGCAGCGCGCTCGCGCTGCACCGCCTCGATGCCGCCGAATCCCGTGCGGCCGAGCTGGTCGAGGCCGGGTTCATCAGTCCAGCGGCAGGCTTTCTCGCCCTGCTGCCGGAGTTCTCGGCGACCGCCACGGCGCCCGATGTCACCGAGCTCTTCCGCCGTCTTGCCGGCCGGTATCCGGGGCTGGCCGAGGCCCAGCTGGCGCTCGGCAGTGCCGCGTTGCGCTCGGAGAATTTCGCGCTGGCTGTCGAGAGTGCGACCCGGGCCCGCGCGGTGGCGCCGTACTGGATGCCGCCAAGGATGCTGGAGGCCCGTGCACGGATCGCGGCCGGGGACGAGGAGACGGGACTCGCGATTGCACGGGACTCGGTAATGGCGCCGGAGGCGGACATCTCCACGCACCTCGAATACGCCGCGTTGCTCTCGGCCACCGGGCGCGACGAGGAGGCCCGTGCGATGCTCACCCCGTACGTGACGGGCGAGACGGTCATCCCGGGCGCGCTCTATACGCTGGGCATGCTGGAGCTGCAGCAGGACCGGGTCGAGGTGGCGGAGTCGCTGTTCCAGCAGCTCCTCTCGACCGGGGCCCAGTCCTACGACGCGCTGTACTTCCTCGGCGTGATCGCAGAAAAGCGTGGCGATGAGGAGGCGGCGCTGCGCTATTTTTCGCGCGTCGAGGATGGCGGCCGCGCGCTCTCCGCACGGCAGCGCGTGGCGGCCATCAGCGCGGAGCGGGACGGCGTGGAGGCGGGGCTCGGTCAACTCGAGGAATTCGCCGCTACGCAACCGGAACTGGCTCCAGAGATCGTGGCCGCGCAGGCGGGCCTGCTCTCCTCGCTCGGCGAGGACGAGCGCGCGCTGGCGACCCTCGATGCAGGTGTGGCTCGATTCCCGGACTCGCTGGACCTGCGACTCGCGCGGGTATTTCTGCTGGAGCGCAGCCGTCGCATCGACGAGGCGATCCGGGACTTGCGCGAGCTCCTCGCCCGGCGGCCGGGCGACGCGATGGTGCAGAACGCGCTCGGCTACACGCTGGCTGACCACGGCCGCAGCCTCGATGAGGCGCGCGAGCTGATCGCAAGTGCCCTGGAGCAGATGCCCGACAGCGCCGCCGTGCTCGACAGCATGGGCTGGGTGCTCTTCAGGCAGGGACTGCTCGCGGACTCGCTGCGCTATCTCGAGCGCGCAAGCTCGCTTGGATCTGACCCGGAGCTCGAGCTGCATCTCGGCGAGGTCCAGTGGGCAATGGGACGGGAGGGCGAGGCCCGCCGGACCTGGGCGGAGGCGCTCGAGCGCCATCCCGGCAACGAGCGACTCGAGCAGCGGCTGGAGCAGGCCGGGCCGTGAGGGTCAACCTGCTGGTGACGCTCGCAGTCCTGCTGGCCGGTTGCGCCTCTGCGCCCCCTTCGCAGGCACCGCCGCCACCGGACCCCGATTCACTGACCGAATGGACGGCGACGGGCCGGCTGGCCGTGGCCGCAGGTGAACAGGGTGGTAGCGGGAGCTTCGTCTGGAGTCAGGCTGGCGAGAGCGCGACGCTGCATCTGCGGGGCCCTCTCGGTGCCGGCGGGCTCGTGATCGAGACAGACGGACGGGTCCTGCGGCTGGCAGAGGGAAACGGCCGGATCGTCGATTCAGAGTCCGCCCGGCAGGAACTCAGGCGGCGACTCGGCGCGGACCTGCCGCTGGCGAACCTTCGCTACTGGATGCTGGGCGTACCGGCCCCAGGTTCCGAGGCCCGGGTCCTGCTCGGCCAGCGGCCGCCGCTGCGCGTCATCGAGCAGTCGGGCTGGACGGTCGGCATCGATGCGTTCCGCAGCGTTGCAGGTTTCTCGTTGCCAGTCCGGCTCACCGCGACGGCCGAGCAGGCCCGGATCAAGGTCGTCGTCAGCCAATGGGATCTCGGGCCGGGGGCGGGGCCGGGCCAGGGGCCGTGAGCCATGGCTGAGCCGCTGGGGGGTTCGGAGGCCTGGCCGGCGCCCGGCAAGCTGAACCTGTTCCTGCACGTCGTCGGGCGGCGCGAAGACGGCTACCATCTGCTGCAGACCGCATTCCAGTTTATCGACCTCGCCGATCAGATCCGCTTCTTCGAGCGGCCTGCCGGCACGATCGAGCGGCTCGTGGACCTGCCGGGCGTCCGGCCCGAGCAGGACCTCACGCTGCGTGCGGCCAGCGCGCTCGCGGAGCACTGCGGCAAGGGCGCCGGCGTCGCGATCGCGCTCGACAAGCGCCTGCCGGTCCAGGGTGGCGTGGGCGGTGGCAGCTCCGACGCCGCGACCGTGCTGGTGGCTCTGAACGAGCTGTGGGGCTGCGGACTGCCCCGATCGGAACTGATGGAACTCGCGCGCGGACTCGGCGCCGACGTTCCGGTCTTCGTCGGCGGGCGCGCGGCGTGGGCCGAAGGGACCGGGGAGCGGCTGACGCCGATGGACTTTCCCGAACAGACCTATCTGCTGCTGCAGCCGGATGCAGGCGTCGATACGGCCGGGGTCTTCCAGGACCCTGAATTGACAAGGGATTCGCCCATCATCACAATTTCCGGTTTCCTGCAGTCCGGCGGTCGCAACGATTGCGAGGCGGTGGTACGCAGGCGGCAGCCCATCGTGGCACAAGCGCTCGACTGGCTGGCAGAGGTTGCAACGGCACGGCTCACCGGGACGGGGTCCTGCGTGTTCGCGGCGATGCCGGACGAGGAGAGGGCGCGAGCGGTGCTGAGGCAGCTCCCCGCTCGCTGGCGGGGCTGGGTGGTGCACGGCTTGAACCGCTCGCCGCTGGAGGACCGCAAACTCCGGGAGCG
>DATIRA010000172.1:0-1721 GCA_035470225.1 Steroidobacteraceae bacterium
GGGATCGCGAGCCTGGCCGCGCTGGTGCGGCGCTGCGGCAGGTAACCGCCGAGCGCTGCGCGGCGCTCCTGCAGGTAATTCAGCTCCTCGCTGCCCTCGGCGGGACGGTAGTAAGGCACGCGCGCGATGTCGGCATCGGACACCGGAATATTGAAACGGTCCCGGAACTCGCGCAGCGCCGCCTCGTCGAGCTTCTTCTGCTGGTGCGTGATGTTCTGCCCCTCGCCGGCACTTCCCATGCCGTAGCCCTTGACCGTCTTGGCCAGGATCACGGTGGGCTGCTCGGTGTGGTTCACCGCGGCGAGGTAGGCGTTGTAGACCTTGCGGGCATCGTGGCCGCCGCGGTTGAGCCGCCAGATCTCCTCGTCGGTCATATTGGCGACCATTTCGCGGAGCTCCGGGTACTTGCCGAAGAAATGCTCGCGCGTGTAGGCGCCCCCCTTGGCCTTGTAGTTCTGGTACTCGCCGTCGACGCATTCCATCATCAGCCGCCGCAGCAGGCCACGCGTGTCCTGCGCGAACAGCGGATCCCAGCGCGAGCCCCAGAGCACCTTTATCACGTTCCAGCCGGCGCCGAGGAAAGCGGCCTCGAGCTCCTGGATGATCTTGCCGTTGCCGCGCACCGGTCCGTCGAGCCGCTGCAGGTTGCAATTGATGACGAAGACGAGATTGTCGAGCCGTTCGCGAACCGGCATCGTGATCGCGCCGAGCGACTCCGGCTCGTCGGTCTCGCCGTCGCCGAGGAAGCACCAGACCTTGCGGTCGCTCGGCTCGACGACGCCGCGGTGCTCGAGATAGCGCTGAAACCGTGCCTGGTAGATGGCCATCATCGGGCCAAGACCCATCGAGACCGTCGGAAACTGCCAGAACCCGGGCATCAGCCACGGATGCGGATACGACGGCAGGCCCTTGCCCTTCCCGGCGATCTCCTGCCGGAAGTACTGCAAGCGGTCCTCGCCGAGGCGTCCTTCGAGGTATGCACGCGCGTAGATCCCGGGTGCCGAATGTCCCTGGACATAGACCATGTCGCCCGGGTGCGAATCGCTCGGCGCGCGCCAGAAGTGGTTGAAGCCGACTTCGTAGAGCGTCGCGGCCGAGGCGTAGGTCGCAATGTGCCCGCCGTATTCCGAGCTCTGCCGGTTCGCCTGCACGACCATGGCCATCGCGTTCCACCGCAGGTAGGCCTCAATCCGACGCTCGAGCGCGCGGTCGCCCGGATACGGCGTCTCCTGGCCCGCGGAGATCGTGTTGACGTAGGCGGTGTTCGGCTTGAAGGGCAAATAGGCCCCCGAGCGCCGCGTATAGTCGATGACGCGATCGAGCAGATACTGCGCGCGCTCGGCACCGTGCACGCGCAGCACCGAATCGATCGACTCGAGCCATTCGCGGGTCTCGGCTGGATCAGAGTCCTCGATCTTCGAAGCTTCGAACATGGATCAGTGTCCGCCGTGATGATTTGAGGGGCCTGCCCTGCTAGCATGCCGCCGCGGCTTCATGCTGCATCGCGGCGAAGCGGGGGCGCAGATTCACGCAATGATCAGGTCAGCTTCCAGCAGGGTCAAGACGACGTCGATGGACATATTGCCACCCTTCCCGGCGCTGACGGTTCGCAGCGGCCGCTACTCGATATCCGAGGCGTCGGTGCCACGCAGGGACGCCGTCGTCTTCGTGCTCGATGCCGCGCAGGCCGGGCGGGCACTCGCGCAACTGCCGTATGCGGG
>DATIRA010000173.1:0-6809 GCA_035470225.1 Steroidobacteraceae bacterium
TAGGCGAATTCACGGCGTCGAGTGAGCCGGAGGTGCTTGTCTTGAGTCGTCAATTCAGCCAAGAATCCCTGACTCGATGCTCAGCAGGAACCACCCGAAATGACCACCCGCCTCGGCTTCTCCGGCACGGTCGGCCACACGCCGCTGATCCGTCTGCGCGTCTTCAGCGAGGAGACGGGCTGCGAGATCCTCGGCAAGGCGGAGTTCCTGAACCCTGGCGGCTCGGTCAAGGACCGTGCCGCCCGGGGCATCCTGGATGATGCGGAGCGCCAGGGACGGATCCGGCCCGGCGGCACGCTGGTCGAGGGCACGGCCGGCAACACGGGCATCGGCTTCGTGCACTTGTGCAATGCGCGGGGCTACCGCTGCGTGATCGTGATGCCGGACAACCAGTCGCCGGAGAAGGCGACGCTGCTGCGCACGCTCGGCGCCGAGGTCAGGGTGACCAAGGCCGTTCCGTACAGCAACCCCAACCACTACCAGAAGCTCGCGCGCCGCGTCGCCGAGGAGCTGGGGGCCGCATGGGGCAACCAGTTCGACAACACCGCGAACCGCGACGCGCACTACGCGACGACGGGACCGGAGATCTGGCACGAAACACAGGGACGCATCGATGCGTTCACCTGCGCCACCGGGACTGGCGGCACGTTCGGTGGCGTCTCGCGCTACCTCAAGGAGCAGAAGCCCGGCGTCCGCTGCGTGCTCGCGGACCCGATGGGCAGTGCACTCTACCAGTGGGTGAAGTCGGGCGAGCTCAAGTCCGAGGGCTCGAGCAGCGTCACCGAGGGCATCGGTATCGGCAGGGTCACGGCCAATCTCGAAGGCTCTCCGATCGACGACGCCGTGCGCATCGAGGATGCCGAGATCGTCCGCACGACCTACCGCCTGCTGCACCAGGAAGGGCTCTTCCTCGGCGGCACCAGTGGCGCAAACGTCGCCGCCGCCGTGCGCGTGGCGCGCGAGCTCGGGCCCGGTCATACGATCGTCACGATCCTCTGCGACGGAGGTGGGCGCTACCTGTCCCGGCTCTACAACCCGGAATGGCTCGCGCAGAAAGATCTGGACAAAGAGGCGGCCCAGGCCGCAGCGCAGTGAGTCGGGACCCGGCGGGGGTCTTCAGGGCAGCGGCTGCTCCGGCACCGGCACGACCGGCGCCGCCTCGATATCGGCCTCGGCCAGCTTGGTGCGGATCCGGTCGAATTCCTCGACCGTCTCGATGGGTCCGATCCGCACCCGGTACCAGGTCTCGTCCTCGAGCGAGATGCGCTGGATCTTCGCTACGACGCCGTACTGCGCGAGTCGCGCCTGGAGCTTTTCGGCTTCCGCGACCTGCTTGAACGCGCCGGCCTGCAGCACCACGTCGCCATGCGGCAGCACGTCCGGCGCCGGCGCGGGCCGCGACGCGTCGGCCGGGACCTCGACCTCCTGGTTCGGCAGCACGTCGTAGAACGTGAAGTTTCTCGCGGGATCCACCGGCGCCGGAGCTTCCTCGGACGCCTGTGACGACGCGGGCGAGGCGGCCGCCTCGGGCTGCGGCAGCGCCGGTGCCTGCAGGCCCTGGTAATGCACGTGCACTGCCAGTGCGACGCCCAGGCCGATCGCGAGGCCTATCGCGAGCCCCGTCCAGCCGTTGAACGCATTACCCACCCCGGGCCGCTGCTGCGCGACATGCTTGTAGTCGCGACTCAGCGTCCGGGCTGCACTCACATCGCCTCCGGCGCGAAGACGCCCAGCAAGCCGAGCCCGTTGCGGATCACCTGCCGGACGCCGAGGATCAACGTCAGCCGCGCATCACGCAACTCTGCGTCCTCGACCAGGAACTGGTGTGCGTTGTAATACGTGTGGAAATCGTTCGCGAGCTCGCGCAGGTAGTGCACCATCGCGTGCGGCGCGCGCTGCAGCGCGGCGCTCTCCACGACCTCGGGGTAGCGGCTGAGCGTAGTGAGCAGCGCCTGCTCGTAGGGTTCGACCAGCAGCGACAGCGCCTCGCGGCCGCGCGCGGGGTCGTAGCTCATCGACCTGTCGCCCATCTGGCGCAGCACGCTGCATACGCGTGCGTGCGCGTACTGGATGTAGTAGACCGGGTTCTCGTTGCTGCGCGAGGTCGCGAGCTGCATGTCGAAATCGAGGTGCTGGTCGTTGCTGCGCATCACGTAGAAGAAGCGCGCGGCGTCGTTGCCCACCTCGCGGCGCAGCTCGCGCAGCGTGATGAACTCGCCCGAGCGCGTGGACATCTGCACCTTCTCGCCGCCGCGATACAGCGTGACGAACTGCACCAGCTTCACCTCGAGCGCATCCCCGGGTTCGCCCATCGCGACGAGTCCGGCGCGCACCCGTGCGACGTAGCCGTGGTGGTCCGCGCCGAGCACGTCGATCAGGTGCTCGAAGCCGCGCTCCCGCTTCTGCAGGTGATACGCGATGTCGGAAGCGAAGTAGGTCTTCGCGCCGTTCTCGCGCACGACCACGCGGTCCTTCTCGTCGCCGAAGTCCGTCGCGCGGAACCACTCGGCACCGTCCTTCTGGTACACGACGCCGTTGGCCCGCAGACGCTCGAGCGCCCGCTCGATCGCGCCCTGCTCGGTCAGACTGCGTTCGCTGAACCACTCGTCGTAGCAGACGCCGAAGGTCTCGAGGTCCTCGCGGATGTCGGCCAGTATGTCGCCGAGCGCGAGGTCGAGCGCCTTCTGGAAACCGTCTTCGCCGATCAGCGAGCGGGCACGGGCGATCACCGCGTCGATGTAGAGGTCCTTGTCGCCGGCGGGCGCGTCCGGCGGCAGTTCGCGGAACACGTCGGCCGCCGGACGCAGCAGGGAGCGTCCTTCGCGCTCGATCAGCTTGTCCGCGATCGGCTGTATGTAGTCGCCGCGGTAGCCGTTGCTCGGGAACGCGAATCGCTCGCCGAAGCACTCCAGGTAGCGCAGCCAGACACTGGCGGCGAGGATCTCCATCTGGCGACCGGCGTCGTTGATGTAGTACTCGCGGTGCACGTTGTAGCCGATCGCATCGAGCAGGTTCGCCACCGAGGCGCCGAATGCCGCGTGGCGGCCGTGTCCAACGTGCAGCGGGCCCGTGGGGTTCGCGGAGACGAACTCGACGATCACCCGCTCGCCGGCGCCGAGCGTGCTGCGGCCGTAGGCGCCGGCCTGGTCGAGCACGCGGCGGAGCTCGGTATGGTAGGCCGCCGGCGCGAGGAAGAAGTTGATGAAGCCGGGGCCGGCGATCTCGACCCTGCCGATCAGCTCGTTGGCCGGCAGTGCCGCGACGATGGCTTGCGCGAGTTCCCGCGGCTTGCGTCCCGCCGCTTTGGCGAGCTGCATCGCCACGTTGGAGGCGAAGTCGCCATGGCCTGGGTCGCGAGTGCGCTCCACCGTGGATGGCGCCTGCGTTATGTCCAGTGACCGCAGGTCCTCAGGCAGGGACGCGAACGCGTCCTGCACGATTTTCTCTATCAGCTGCTTCAATTTGCGGCCGTCGGGAATGCTCGGCAAGAGCAGAAAGTCTAAGGGAACGACGCCCGGCGCGCGAGCGCAACTGTGAACTGGTGCCGCCGCGTTTTTTCTGGATTTCCTAGCCTATGAGCCGTTGCGAAACATGCGCAACCAGGGAGATCCCAGCATGAATACACCCGCTTCCAGAATCCTTGCCCTGCTGTCGGTCGCGTTTGCCGGAGCCCTGCTCGTCGCCTGCGGCGGCGGCAGCGGTGGCGACGCCCCGGCCGGGTCGAAGACCAGCCGGCTCGACCTGTCGATCACCGATGCGGCGGTGGACGCGGCCGATGAGGTCTGGATCCAGTTCCGCGCGGTCGAGTTCAAGCCTGAAGACGGCGAGCCGGTGACCGTCGAGTTTCGCGACGACGCCGGCAACCCGGCGCCGCGCAGCATCAACCTGCTGCCGCTGCAGGACGGGCGCAGCACCTTGCTGTTCGACGACCTCACGCTGCCCGCTGGGAACTACCAGTGGCTGCGCATGATCGTGGACAACGAGCCGAACGTCCGCGATTCGTACCTGATGGTCGAGGGCCGGGAATGCGAGCTGCGCATCCCGAGCGGCGACGAGTCGGGGCTGAAGCTGCAGGGAGGGTTCGCACTGCCGGCCGACGGCTCGGCGGCGCTTACGGTGGACTTCGACCTGCGCAAGTCGCTGCGGGCTCCGCCCGGACAGAAGGGTGGCGCGCCCGACTGCACGCAGGCGTACCTGATGAAGCCCGTGCTGCGCCTGGTCAGGGACAGCCAGGTGGGCGGCCTCACCGGAACGGTCGACCCGAGCCTTGTGCCGGATGAAGCCTGCAGTCGCATGGTCTACGTGTTCGCCGATGGCGAGAACGCAGCCGGTAGCACGTCCCCGGATGACCAGGACGGCACGCCCGCCGACCCCGTGCAGATGGTCAAGGCTGATGCGGTCACCGGCGTCTACCGGGCCTCGTTCCTGCCGGCCGGGGCGTATACGGTGGCCTTCACCTGTGGCGAGGACGACCTGGACGCCGACGACAGCCTGGATTTCACCGCGGTCCGCGGCGCTACGGTGCAGGCCGGGCTCGTGACTACGGGAGTCGATCTGCCCGAGCCCGCTGGCTGAAAAACCCGCCGACAGCATGTTCCGTCGCAAGGGGCGCCCCGTATGGAGCGCCCCTTGTCTTTTGGTGTCAACCGCTGAACGACCATGGCGTTCTACGGTCTGACACTTGCAGCAGCGGAAGGAGAATGTCATGCGTTTATTGGTAATTCTGGTCTCGGTGATGGCGAGCGGAGTGGCACTGGCCGGTGCCTGGGACTCCGGTTCGCCGGCAGGCTCCAAGGCGATGTCGCATCACGGACCGATGATGGGCGGCCATTCCATGGACGCGAACGACGACGGCGTCGTGAGCCGCGATGAGGCTCAGGCATTTCCGCGGCTTGCGGCCGAATTCGACTCCGTCGACAGCAACAAGGACGGGCAGCTTGACCAGGCCGAGATGGCCGCGCACCGGGAGGCTCGTCACGCGCAGATGCGGGCCGAGGCTGCGAAGCGCTGGGCTGCGGCGGATGCGGACGGCAGCGGCGCGTTGTCAAGGGTCGAGGCGCAGGGCTCCATGCCTTACATCGCCGAGAATTTCGACAAGCTCGACGCGAACGCGGACGGCCAGGTTTCGCGCGAAGAGATGATGCAGCACCGCATGCACGCGAAAAAGGAATGGAAGCGGCAGTTCCGTGACCGATGGACCGCGGCCGACAAGGACGGGGACGGGGCGCTCGACCTGGCAGAGGCCCAGACCAGCATGCCGAGGCTGGCCGAGAACTTCTCGATCTTCGATACGAACAACGACGGCAAGGTGACGCAGCAGGAGATGCGGGCGCATCACCGCCAGTGAGCCGGCGGCGGACGGGTTAGAAGAGCTCGAGCGGGTCCACGTCCAGCGACCAGCGCACCTTGCGGGCTTCCGGCAGCTGCTCGAGTGCCGGGAGCCAGCGTCCGAAGAGCCGCTGCAGCGGTGAGTGTGTCGGGGCGTGCAGCAGCAGCTGTGCCCGGAACTGGCCCGCTCGCCGCTCCATCGGGGCTACCGCAGGTCCCAGCAACTCGACTCCGCTGGACCGGAACTCCTCCGCGATTTCGCGCGCGCGGTCGAGAAATGCCATCGGCGCCGTCCGCCCCGCCGACTCGGCCCTGAGCACGGCGACGCGCGCATAGGGCGGCCAGGCGGCCGCCTTCCTCTCCGACAGCGCGGCCGTCGCGAAGCCCTCGTAGCCTGCCTGGATCAGCTGCTGCAGCAGCGGATGCTCTGGGTACTCGGTCTGTATCAGCACCTCGCCGGGCCGCTCGGCGCGGCCGGCGCGGCCTGAGACCTGCACGATCGTCTGAGCCAGCCGCTCGCTCGCGCGGAAGTCCGTGCCGAACAGGCCCTGGTCGGCGTTCAGCACGACGACCAGGCTCACGTCCGGGAAATGGTGTCCCTTGGTCAGCATCTGCGTGCCGACCATCAGCCGTACCGAGCCGCTCGCGATCTGCTCCAGTGTCTGCTGCAGCGAGCCGCGCCGACGGACGGCGTCGCGGTCGATGCGTGCGAGCGGCACGTCCGGGAAAAGGCTCCCGAGCGTCTCTTCGATGCGCTGCGTGCCCTGACCCACCGGCTTCACGGCTTCACCGCAGCAAGGGCAGGTGCCGGGAATCGACTGCTGGGTGCCGCAGTGGTGACAATGCAGCCGCCCCTCCCGCTGGTGCACGGTCAGCCGCGCGTCGCAGCGCGGGCACGGCGCGATCCAGCCGCAGGATGGGCAGAACAGGGTCGGCGCGTACCCGCGACGGTTCAGGTAGAGCAGCACCTGGCCGCCGGCGTCGAGATGCCGGCGGATCGCAAGCACGGTCGGCGTGGCGAGACCCTGGTTTGCCGCGTGCCGCCGCAGGTCCACCAGCCTCAGCGTGGGGGGCCGCTCGCCCGCGGTGCGTCTCGGCAGTTCCAGCAGTCGCGCGCGGCCCTCGCGAACCCGCCCCAGGCTCTCGAGCGACGGCGTTGCGGAGCCGAGCACGATCGGAATGCCGGCCTGCTGCGCCCTCACCAGCGCAAGGTCGCGGGCCGAGTAGCGAAAGCCCTCGTGCTGCTTGTAGGACGGGTCGTGTTCCTCATCCACGACGATCAGTCCCGGCCGCGCGAGCGGCGCAAAGACTGCCGAGCGTGTGCCGATGACAACCGGCGCACTTCCGCCGCGGGCCTGGCGCCAGGCCCGCAATCGTTCCTGGTCGGAAAGCGAGGAGTGCAGCGCCACGATCGGCGAGCCGAATCGCGCCTCGAACCGCGCCACGAGCTGGGGCGTGAGCGCGATCTCCGGCACCAGCAC
>DATIRA010000174.1:0-6325 GCA_035470225.1 Steroidobacteraceae bacterium
GCGCCAGGATCCGTACTCGCCCCGTATCTGGGTGACCGGAGACGACGGTGCCGCGATGATCCGCTACGGCGAGGCGATGGGCATGCTGCGCCGCCAGCCGCACGAGCTCGGCGACATCGTGTTCATGACGCAGGAAGCCTCGGTGCTCGCGAGCTACTTCCGCAACAACTCGCTGCACCTGCTGCTTATGCCTTCGCTGCTCGCCTGCGCCTTCCTCGCGAACGCGACCGTGGGCCGCCGCGATCTGCACCGCCGCGCGAGACGCGTCTATCCATACGTTGCCGAGGAGTACTTCCTGCGCTGGAGCGAGTCGGAGATCCCCGGAGACGTCGACGAGCTGCTCGAGGACCTGCTGAACCACGGCCTGCTCACGGCCTCTGAGGACCGATCCGAATGGCGGCGTCCGCCGGCGGAGTCGAGCGAGGCGGTGCAGCTTTCGCTGCTGGCCCGCGCGACCGTCTCGATCCTCGAGCGCTACTACATCACCGTCGCACTGCTGCTGCGCGAAGGCAGCGGCCGGATCACCCGCGAAGCGCTGGTGCGCCAGTGCCAGCTGACGGCCCAGCGCATGGCCCTGCTGTATGAGCTGCAGTCGCCGGAGTTCTTCGACCGAGCGCTGTTCGACCGCTTCGTGGCGGCGCTGACCGAGAACGGCGTGCTCTCGCAGACCCCCGAGGGCCGGCTCGCCTTTGAGCCGGCGACGCTGGACGGAATCGTCGCGGATGCGCAGCTGGTGCTCGCCGAGCAGATCCGCAACAGCATCCTGCAGGTCGTGCATCGCTGACTCGCCGGTAGTCTTGCCGTATGCGCCGGCTGCGACGTCCGGCTTCCGGGCCCTGGCATCCGCGGCCGGGCCGTCGCGCGACATGGATGTCGCGCGCGGAGCCCACAGGGACGTGCTCGTGGCGTCCCGGCGGTGGATGCCAGGGCCCGGAGGCCCGTCGTCGCCATCGACCGAGCCGGTCAGCCACGCGGCCGGCGCCGTGCGCTCAGTCCTCGCCGCGTACACGGCCGCGCATCCGCTTTACACCGGCGTCGCGCTTCTTGCCGGCGAGTCGCCGCTCCTTGGACGCACGCGTCGGCCGGGTCGGGCGCCGGGGCCGGGGCTCCTCGAGGGCACGGCGGACCATCGCGACCAACCGCCCGGTCGCATCCTCGCGGTTGCGTTCGAGCGAGCGAAACCGCTGGGCGTCGATGACGATAACGCCTTCGCTGCTCATCCGGCGGCCGGCGATGCGTCCGAGGCGCTGCCGCGCCGCGTCCGGCAGCGCGGGCCAGGCCGCGGAGTCGAAGCGCAGCTCGGCCGCGTTCGAGACCTTGTTGACGTTCTGGCCGCCCGGGCCCGATGCCCGGACCTGGCGGAACTCGAGCAGCTCGTCAGGGATGGCGAGCCTGGGTGCGATCCATATCGGCATAGGCTGAGCTCCGCCGCGGGGCCGTCCCCGTGACTCAGTCGTCGCGGGCCGGCTGAGGGTCCTCGGCACGCGGACCCGCCATCTCCAGGCGCACCTCGCGCTGGGCAACCGGGATCGTGATGCCGTGTTCGCGGAAGCGGCGCCAGATCGCGCGGTTGACGTCCGAACGCACGTTGTTCACGCCTTCGTGCGGGTCCGCGATCCAGAACCGGAGCTCCAGCTCGATGCCGTGATCGCCGAAATGCATCAGTCGCGCGACCGGCGCCGGATCCTGGATGATGCGCCGGTGCCCTTCAGCCGCCCGCAGCAGCAGCGCCATCGCGAGCTCCGGGTCGTCGCGGTAGCTGATTCGAACGGGCAGCTTCAGCCGCACGCGGGGATCCGTGTAGCTCCAGTTGATGACCGAATTGGTGATCAGGTTCTGGTTCGGCACCAGCGTCTCCACCCCGTCCCGATCGCGCACGACGACATAGCGGCCCCGCAGTGCCTGCACCCAGCCGAAGCCCTCGGTGCTCGTGCCGGTCGTGCCGGTGAAGCTGATCACGTCGCCCGGCTTGATCGAACGGTCCATCAGCAGCACGAAGCCGCTGACGAAGTTCGCCGCGATGCTCTGCAGTCCGAAACCCAGGCCGATGCCGATCGCGCCGGTCAGCACGTTCAGCGTGGTCAGGTCCAGTCCCGCCGCGTTGAGCCCGACCAGAACCGACAGCCCGATCAGGAAGGCCTGGGTGAACTTCGCGAGGCCGATCCGCATGTTCGGCGCGAGCCCCTCGAGCTTGAGGACCCGCCGCTCGAGCCAGCGCGAGGCCCAGACCGCCGCGACGACGAACAGGCTCACCGTCACGAGCAGTTTCATCACCGACCACACCGAGATGCGCGTCTTGCCGGACTGTATGCCGATGCCGTCCAGCGCCGAGATCACCGTGTCGCCCCAGCCCAGCAGATGCAGCGCCAGGAAGCCCCAGATAACGAAGCTGATCGGCGTGCCCCAGCCCTTGACGCGCGCACGACTGCCCAGCGACAGGCGCAGCAGGTAGACACCGGCGCGGATCAGCATCAGCAGCCCGGTGAGCTGAACGGCGACGTCCACGAATCCGGCCGGCACGCCCATCGCGTGCATCAGTCCGTCCGCCATTGCGACGAGCAGCAGGGCCAGCGCATACGGCGCGATGATCGATCCGCCCTCGCGCATGCGGCCAGGCATCGAGTCGGACGCGGGGTGTTCGCCCAGGTACTGACGGCGCAGCAGTCCGGCGATCCACCAGCCGAGGAGCACCATCACGGCGACGATGGCAACCTGCGCGAGCGTCGCCGGCTGCACGAGGCGTTCGGTCACCTCGCCGACGGCTTGGAGCTTATCCCGCATCGGGTCAGGCGTTGAGATCCGGTATCAACTGGCTTTCCAGCCGGGCGATCTGATCCTTGAGGAGCAGCTTGCGCTTCTTCAGGCGTCGCAGCTGCACCTGGTCCACGTACAGGTCCAGTTGCAGCCGGTTGATCACGTCGTCCAGATCGCGGTGCTCGATGCGCAACTGGCGCAGTCGTTCGACGTGCCGAAAGGTCTCGGTATCGACGTTGTCGTCAACTTCCGTCATGGCGGGAGGCGTACGCATCGGAGCTGCAGGAACCGGGCCCCAAGCTTACCCCCTGTACGAGCCGGGAGGGTAGGCGAACTCACTGCAGCCCGACCGCGTCGACCTGATGCCCGGTCAGGACCACGAAGCCCTGCTGTCTGGTCACGCCGTCGGTCGTGTAGTCGAACACATAGGTTCGGCGCAGGATCAACGACCCGCCGGCGATCCGCACCGGTCGCAGGGCACGGAAAGCGACGGTTCCGTCCAGCAGCCGGGCCCCGGTCCCCCGGCAGGCCTCCTCGGCAGCCAGGTTGGCTCGCTCACGGGCCCCCAGACTGTCGTGCCAGAACCATGCGGCTGCGAGCATGGTTCCTAACCAGGCGAGCAGCGGCCATCCGAGTTCCATGCGCTAGAAGTACTGCTGCCAGTTGCGCGTCTTGTCGCCGAAGGCGATGAAGTACGGGTTCAGCAGCGTTTCTCTTTCGTTGTACCGCAGCGCCGCGCCGTCCAGCGTAGTCACCGCGCCGCCGGCGACCTCCAGCACGGCCTGCGCGGCCGCCGTGTCCCATTCCGAGGTCGGACCGAGTCGCGGGTAGAGATCCGCAGTCCCTTCGGCCACCAGGCAGAACTTCAGCGCGCTGCCCATCGGGCGCATTTCGGAGGGTCCGATGCGCTCGAGCAGCGCGTCGAGCGAGTCGCCGCGGTGGGAACGGCTGCCCACGACCACCAGCGGCTTCGCTGCCGGCCGTACCGCGATCGGCTCTGGTGCGGATCCGTCCGCCTGGCGATAAGCCCCGTGTCCCTCGGCCGCGTAGTAGGTCAACCCGAGAGCCGGTGCCGAAACGACGCCCAGGACCGGGCGGTGCTTGCGGATCAGTGCGACGTTGACGGTGAACTCGCCGTTCCGATTGATGAACTCCTTGGTGCCGTCGAGCGGGTCGACCAGCCAGAACTCGTCGAGTCCGCGCCGCGCCTCGTACCCGTGCAGCTCGGCAGCCTCCTCGGAGAGCACAGGGATCGCGGGCTCCAGCCTTGAGAGGCCATGCGCGAGAATCTCGTGAGCCGCGCGGTCGGCCTCAGTCAGCGGAGACTTGTCGGCCTTGTACTCCACCTGCTGCGGCGCTGCATATATCCCGAGGATGGCGGTGGCGGCGTCGCGGACGAGTTGCAGCACCGAGGGCAACAGGGCCGCCGGGTCGGCGTGGACGCGGGTGTTCAATGCGGGATCCTCAGCTGGCGAACGAAGCGCCTATCATAGTCGGCCGGCCACGATTCCCGCCGCGGAGTTCCACGGCGTGCACTCGCTGTGGGAACTCGCACCCTGAGGCCGGCGATCAGCTCTCGGCCGGCGGTGGAGGACGCTCCGGCGTACCCTTGGCGTCGGCGGGCTTGCGTCGGCGTCGGCGTCGCTTGGCGGCACCCTGGGACGGGGTGTCCTCGGTCCCGCCGCCCGGATCGGCCTTCTTAGGCTCAGTGGTCGGCGGTCCCGACGACCGGGTCGAGGGCTGCGAGCCCGGACGAGACGAGCCTCGCCGCGGGCCACGGTCGCGGCCCCGCCCGCCGCGCTCGCCGTGCCGGTCGCGACGCCCCCCCGGGCCACCGCGGGCCGGGCCCCTGCGCTCCCGCGGGGGGATCGTGATCTCGGCCAGCAGCTCCTCGGTGACCGGCGCCACCGGGATCTTCTGCGCGATGTAGTCCTCGATGTCCGGCAGCGAGGCCACGTAGTCCTCGCAGCCGAGGCTGATGGCTTCGCCCTCGGCGCCGGCCCTCGCGGTCCGGCCGATCCGGTGGACGTAGTCCTCGGGGTCCTGCGGCAGGTCGTAGTTGAAGACGTGGCTGACGTCCGGAATGTGCAGTCCGCGCGAGGCCACGTCGGTGCCGATCAGGATCGCGAGCTCGCCGCGGTGAAAATCCTGCAGCATCCGCAGTCGCTTGCGCTGCGGGACGTCGCCGGAAATCGCCTCGGCATTGAACCCGTTGGCACGCAGCAGGTTCGCCAGATGGTCCGCCGCGGTACGCCGGTTGACGAAGACCATGGTCCGGGTCGGGTCCATCGAGCGCAGCAGTCCCACCAGCAGGCGCGGCTTCTCTTCCATCGAGGGGAAGTACATGACCTGCCGCACCCGGTCCACGGTCAGCTTCTCGGGCTCGATCTGCACGAGTTCCGGGTCGTTCATGTGCTCGAAGGCCAGCTCGAGCACGCGCTGGGAGAGCGTTGCGGAAAAGAGCATGTTCAGGCGTTCGCCCGGTGCCGGCAGCCGCCGCAGGATGTAGCGGATGTCGCTGATGAAGCCCAGGTCGAACATCCTGTCCGCCTCGTCGAGCACCAGCACCTGCACCGAGTTCAGGTCGATCACGCGCTGCTTGTAGAAATCGATCAGCCGGCCAGGCGTGCCCATCAGCACGTCCACACCGCGCTCGAGTTCGCGTCGCTGCTTCTCGTAGTCCACACCGCCGAACGCGAGCCCGAGGCTCAGCCCCGTGTACTGGCCGAGGATCTCGGCGTCGTGGTGGATCTGCACAGCCAGCTCGCGGGTCGGCGCGATGATCAGCGCGCGGGGGGCGTTGGTCCGGCGCGATGGCGGTACCTCGCGGCGCAGCAGGGCCGCGTACAACGCGATCAGGAACGCGGCGGTCTTGCCGGTCCCGGTCTGGGCCTGACCGGCGATGTCGAACCCCGCCAGGGCCTTCGGCAGCGTCTGGGCCTGGATCGGGGTGCAGCGCTCGAACCCGGCGTCGGCGATGCCGCGCGACAGCGCCTCGGGCAGGTGCAGGTTGGTGAAGGAGACTTCTGTGAGGTGGGTTTCAGACATCAGTTGGGTAACCGCGGTCGGCGGTCTTGCAAATTGCTCCAAAGCGGGTTGAAATACACGCCTGACCGCGGATCAAACCGCTCCCGCCAGAAGTGAACGCCGTCCCGTCGGGTACCGAAGCCCGACGTTCCGAGCCGGCGCACCGGGATTCCAGAATTCAGGGTACGTATCAGCAATCCAAGTAGTTTGCCTCAGTCGGAACGCGCCGTCACTCGATATCCCGCGCTGTTTCCCCATCAACCCATCCCCGACCACACCCGATACCGAAACACTCTAGACGCCAGCGGAGGTAGTCTCTGGTGAGCCAGCAGATCGTTCATGTCACCGATTCGAGCTTCGAGCAGGACGTGCTCAAGTCCGAGCAGCCCGTGTTGCTCGATTTCTGGGCCGAATGGTGCGGCCCGTGCAAGATGATCGCCCCGATTCTCGACGAGGTCGCCGCGGAGTACGCCGGCCGGCTGGTCGTCGCCAAGATGAACGTGGACGAGAATCCGCGCACGCCGATGCAGTTCAACGTCAGGGG
>DATIRA010000175.1:0-2940 GCA_035470225.1 Steroidobacteraceae bacterium
GCTGTTCGCGGTCATCGGCTGGGGACAGGCCGCGAACATGCCCGACGGGCGTGCGACCCAGATCATGGCCACGCTCGATGCGACCTACGATCTCTCGGCATGGACGCTGCTGCCGCTCGCGTTCGTCATCGTGCTGGCGGCAAGGAAGTTCCCCGCGCTGCCGACCATTCTGGCGGGAGCGTTGCTCGGCGGCTTGATGGCAGTAATCTTGCAGCCGGACGTGGTCATCGCCCGCGCCGAGGACCCGCGCCTGTCCGTCCCGATGAGCTACCTGAAGGGAGTCTGGACAGCGCTCTCGAGCGGCTTCGTATCGAGCACCGGGAACGAAGAGGTGGACTCGCTGCTGTCGCGCGGCGGGATGAGCAGCATGCTCAATACGATCTGGCTGATCATGACCGCATTGTCGTTCGGAGCCGTGCTCGAGCACGCGGGAATGCTGGAGCGACTGGTGCGGGCGGCGCTGGCCGCGGCGAAGTCCACCGGTGCGCTGATCACCGCGGTGATCACGACCTGCATCGGCGCGAACATCGTCGCAGCGGACCAGTACATGGCGATCGTGCTGCCCGGCAAGATGTACCGGGCGGAGTTCCTGCGCCGCGGCCTGGACCCGAAGAACCTGTCGCGCGCGATCGAGGACGCGGGCACGCTCACCTCGCCGCTGGTGCCCTGGAATACCTGCGGCGCGTACATGGCGAGCACGCTCGGCGTTGCGACCGCGGCCTACCTGCCGTTCGCTTTTTTCAACCTGATCAACCCGCTCGTCTCGATCCTCTACGGGTTCACGGGTTTCAGGATCGCCCGCGTGGAGCAGTGAGCTCGCTGGCCGGCACCGACTGAGCGCCGTGACCCAGGACCAGGCACTCATCCTGCTGATACTCGCCGCGACGATGGCGCTGTTCATCTGGGGGCGATGGCGGCACGACATCGTCGCGCTGGCCTCGTTGCTCAGCTGCGTCATGGTCGGCCTCGTGGCCCCGGAGCAGGCGTTCTCCGGCTTCGGGCATCCTGCCGTGATCACAGTGGCCTGCGTGCTGGTGCTGAGCTACGCGCTGCAGTCGACCGGCGCGGTGGATGCCCTCGCACGTCGTGCGCTGCCCAGTGCGGCCGGGCCTACCGTCGAGATCGCGGCACTCGCGGGGCTCGGCGCGCTGCTATCGGCATTCATCAACAACGTCGGCGCGATGGCGCTGCTGATGCCGGTGGCGATCCAGACCGCGGGCCGGCACGGAATGACGCCGGGCCGGGTCCTGATGCCGTTGTCCTTCGGCACGATTCTCGGCGGCATGACCACGCTGATCGGGACCCCGCCGAACATGATCGTCGCCGGCTTCCGGGCGGAGACTGGCGCCGGTTCCTTCGCAATGTTCGATTTCACGCCGGTGGGGCTCGCCGTGGCAGTGGTGGGTGTGATCTTCGTCGCCGCGCTCGGTTGGCGACTGGTGCCTGCGCGTGAGCAGAAGGGAGCAGCCGGGTTCGATACCGGAACCTACCTGACGGAGGCACGGGTCACAGAGGGCAGCGAGGCGGCAGGCAAGACACTGCGCGAGATCGAGGTGAAGCTGGACGAGGCGGATGCCCAGATCGTCGGAATGTCCCGCGGCAAGCTACGGGTCACGGCGCCGAATCCGGCACGCGTGGCGAGGCCGGGCGACATCCTGGTGATCGAGGCGGAGCCGGAATCGCTGTCGAAGGCACTGTCGAGCCTGGGGCTGGTACTGGAGGAGTCCGTGCCGACAGACGCCGACGACGGCAAGCCGGCAAAGGAACCGGATCGCGAGCAGGACGCGGGCCAGGCGGACGAGGGAGAGGTGAAGAAGGAGCGGGGAGCCGAGGAGGTCGTGCTGCAGGAACTGGTCGTGCTGCCCGGCTCCGCACTGATCGACCGGACGGCAACCGACGTCCAGATCAGGACCGTCTACGGGCTCAACCTGATCGCGATATCGAGGCAGGGGCGTCGCACGATCCGGCGCCTGCGCTCGACCCGCATCAACGGCGGCGACGTGCTGTTGATGCGGGGTTCGCCGGACGCGCTCGCAGGATTCGCCGCCGAGCTCGGCTGCGTCCCGCTCGCGCAGCGGGCCATTCGGATTCCGGACCGGCGCAAGCTGATCGCGGCGACCGTGACGATGCTGCTCGCGATCGCAGGAGCCGCGTTCGGCCTGTTGCCCGCCGCGATCGCTTTCGCATCCGGCGTCGTGGCGTTGATGGTCTTGCGCGTCATACCGGCGCGCCGGATGTACGAGGCGATCGACTGGCCCGTGATCGTGCTGCTCGGAGCACTGATTCCCGTGGCACAGGCCATGGGTACGACCGGCGCGGCCGACCTGCTGGCGCGGTCCCTGCTGGACGTGCTCGCGCAAGGCCAGGCCGTCATTGCACTCGCACTGATCCTGGTCGTCGCGATGACGCTCTCGGACTTCATGAACAACGCCGCCACGGCGGCGGTGATGTGCCCGATCGCGATCAGCACGGCGGCCCAACTCGGCGCCAGCGCGGATTCGTTCCTGATGGCGGTCGCGATCGGCGCTTCCTGCGCATTCCTGACCCCGATCGGTCACCAGAACAACACGCTGATACTCGGACCGGGCGGCTTCCGCTTCGGGGACTACTGGCGGCTGGGCCTGCCGATGGAAATCCTGGTCGTCGCGATCAGCGTGCCGCTGCTGCTGGTGGTTTGGCCGTTGTGAGCGGGCGCGCCGGCCGGCGCCCTCTCGTCGCGCCAGGTTCCGTCCGGCTACTTCTTGCGTGCCGCGCGCTTGCCCTTCTTCCGTTTGGCGGTGGTGCGCCGGGGCTTCGGCGCGGGTCTTTCCGCAAACGTCTTCTCCAGCTCGTCCAGTGCCTCGCCGGTATACCCGGCGAGGCGCTGCATGCTCGGCACGCTCTCCCTGCAGGCGACGAAGCCGAACGTGAGCTGGCCCGAGTAGCTGAGCACGGTGATGT
>DATIRA010000176.1:0-4060 GCA_035470225.1 Steroidobacteraceae bacterium
GTACCGCCTCTGCCGATCTCATCATTACCTCGGACGCGAGCAACGCGCCTACGGTGACGGTCGCACTGAGCGGTAACGGCACGCAGGTGGTCGCAGCCGTGCGGCGCGTCGAAGGCGCTGGCGACAGCATCATGCGTGGCTACAACGCGAGCTGCACGGGCAATACCCAATGGTGGCACTTGTTCTGCTACGCCGGCGGTGACCAGCCCGAGCACTCCTTCCTGGACGGCTCGAGTTCCTCCGTCACGAGCCTCGTCGACCGCTACATCCTGCTCGACCCGCAGGTCACCGGTGGCAAGTCCGCCTCGGAGTCGGGCTCGGAGATGACGGACCCGGCGAAAAACAATTTCGCGGCCCAGGCGAGCGCCATCGTCAACGCAGCCACGCAGCCGGTCCGTGTGTTCGTCGAGCTGGGCGGTAATGACATCTGCAACCGTGCCACGACGGACGACCTTTACAGCGGCCCCGAGTGGGAGGCGGCGGTTCGGGCCGGCCTCGAGATCCTGGTCAACGGCTTGCCCGATGGCTCGACCGTGTTGATGGTCAGCGTGCCGCGGGTGCAGGATCTGCGGGCGGTCGGAATCGCCAAGCAGACCTCCACCAGCGACGTCAACTGCGAGGATTTCTGGGCCAGCTACGACGTCTGCCGCATCGCGACGGCGAACGGCACGGACCTAGCCGCCCGCCTGGCCGCGATCGACACAGCACAACGGGCCTACAACGGCCTGCTGGTCGCGCTGGCGGACGAGTACAACGCGCTGGCGAGCAGCACCGGTGTGGAAGTCGTTGCCGACTACGAGCCGACGCCAAATGCCTCGGTAGGCAGCTACAGCTTTGAGCCCGACGACATCAACGGTGGCGACTGCTTCCATCCCAGCATTTTGGGTCAGAACAAGCTGTCGGAGATCATCTGGGGCCGGAACCCGTACCAATAGCCGGACGACTCAATCGTCGAACCGGTAGGTGAAGTGCCTGGCGAGGCCCCCGCGCCGCATCACGCGGACGCGGACCTCGCCTTCTTTTTCCAGTGCCTCCCACAGGGGGTTCGACGCTTCCGTCACCGGCTGCTCGTTGACCATCACGATGACGTCGCCTGGCTCGATGCCGAGCAGCTCGTAGAGGCTCCCCGGCTCAACTGATGTGACCTTCAGCTGCCGTTGACCGTCGGTCGTCATCGGAACCGGTTGCAGCGCCTCGGCGAGAGCGATCCGGTCCGACAGGAGTACCAGTACCTGGTCGCGATCCAGCGTTACCGGTGTGGCGCGATGCGGTGATACGACACCGACTTCCGGCTGCGCAGCGGCGGCGGCTGGCGGCGGTGTCGATGGCGCGCCGAGCGTCAGTCTTTCAATCTGCCCGTCCCGCATGACCTCGACTCCGCTGCTGTCGATGCGACGCAGCACCGTGCCCGTCGTTACCAGGTCCCCCTCGCAAAATGCCCGCAACTGCTCACGAGCCGCGGACGGCGCCAGCAGCGCCACGCCCTGACCCGCATGCGGCGACGCGATCACCGCGGCGAGCTCGAACGGTACAGCAGCAGCTGCCTCCGCCGGCACCAGCCGGGGCGATGCCACACCCCGCGCCGCGAGCTCCTCCTCGATCATCCACACCAGGTCCGCCGGCTGCACCGCTGGACTCGCGTATAGCCCGTTAACGAACACCGCCGGAACCGCTGATAGTCCCAGCGAATTGGCCAGTGCAGCATCTGCTGCGACGTCCTTCGCGTGTCGACCGCTCTCGAGACACTCTGCAAAGGCATCCATCTCCAGGTTCGCCGCCCGCGCCGCGCGGTCGAGTGCCGGGCGGTCCGGCCTTGCGTTTGCTGCGTACAGGAAGTCGTGAAAACGCCAGTAGTTGCCCTGCTCGAGCGCACAGCGAGCCGCCTCGGCCGCCTGGCCCGCGTGCCGATGAAACTCGAGCGGCAAATCGCGCTCTGCGTAACGCACCACGCCCGGGAACAGCGGCAACACCTGCTCCAGGACCATCTGCAGTCGCGCGCAGTGCGGCGATTCGAAGTTGCAGAATGCGAGAACCGTGATTGGCGTATCCGACGTCGGCCGCACCCGGTTCGTGTCGACGTCCACGCTCACGCGCGGCGGCATAGGTGGCTCGAGCAGCATCTCGGCCACCCGCTGGTCCGCCGGCAACATCGCCAGCTCCTGCAGCAACTGCTGTTCCAGGGCCTGGCGGCGCAATCGATACTTCTGCATGTCCAGGTCGTGCAGCGGAAGCTGCAGAGACCGATCCAGCGCAGAGGCGTCGACCGTCCGATCTCCGATCCTTGCAACCGGCACGTCAGGCGCGGATTTCGCCGGCGCCGGCACGACCTTTCGCTCCGACATCTCGTCGGGTGCTCCGCAGCCCGCCACGAGTATGGCGACCGCGCACAGTGGCACAGACAGCAATCGGACCGTTCGCCGCGTGCCTCGGTATCCGCTCCCGCTCGCTTTCCCCATTGCAGGATTCTAAGTGTGAATCATTGAGACCGACAGCGGCGGACAGTGCCGGTGTTACGGTTTTCGGTTGTCCCGGCACCTTCGGGCGCAGCCTTCTCGAAGCCGTAACACCGGCACCTTCGTGAAACCGTAACACCGGCACCTTCGTGGCCACGTGGCATGATGTGGGAGATCCTGGCATCGGAGCAGCGACCATGGCTGAAGCTCGAGACCCTGGCGATCACGGCACCCGGCGGGACCGGCGTATCCAGTGGGGACTGGTGCTGACATTTCTGTGGCTCGGTACCGCGGTTCTCTACGTCGCAACGCAGATGGGCTGGGCAGGTTTTCTGCGACAGCCCCTGGGCGACATGGGGGACTTCCTGGACGGCGCGTTCGCGCCCCTGGCCTTCCTTTGGTTGGTGCTCGGCCTGTTCCTGCAGCAGCGCGAGCTGATGGAGAACAACCGTGCGATCCAGCGCCAGTACGAGATAATGCAGCGCACCGCCGAGCATGCCGAGGTGCAGGCCAGGGCGGTCTCGGCCAACGAGCTGCATGCGCGCCAGGACACGCTGATGGAAGTGACGCGCATGGTGACGCAGCAACTCGAAGTGATCGCTTCGCTGCTTTACTTCTCGAGCCAGGGCAGCGTCGGCTCCGGCGTCGTGAGCGACGCAGAGATGGATGACCTGTACGCACGCCTGGGCCTCGGCGAATCCTCGCTCTTCAGCCGCCGCATGCTGTTGCTGCGGTTCCAGCAGGACCAGGAAACTGACGCGCGGGATCTATTCTATGGCACGGAGATCCGCCGACAGCACTGCGAGGACTTCATCCGCAGCTTCGAGCGCCTGCTCGCTAGCGCGAGAGACTGCGACCCGGATGGCATGATCGTCGATGCGCTGTGCGGCAGCGCCCAGGGCCGCCTGTACAGGATCATGCTTGAGTTCCGCGGGGCGTGAAGGAGGGTGAAGGTGCCGGCGGGTCCGCAGCGCAGCAGTATGCGGAGCGTCGCGGGATCCGCGACATGTCCGACAGGCGCGGAGATTTTTGCGATGACTGATTCGACCGATGATCTCGAGTATGTCGGCTTCTGGCCGCGGGTCGGGGCGAGCCTGATCGACACGGTGCTGATCGTAATGATCTGCTGGCCGCTCGCGACGTTCATTTACGGGTGGGAGTACTGGACCTCGGATGCTTTGATCCATGGGCCCGCGGACTTCCTGCTGACCTGGGTGATGCCCGCGGTGGCGGTCGTGCTGTTCTGGATGTACCGGCAGGCGACCCCGGGGAAGATGGCGATCGGGGCGAGGATTGTCGATGCGGACACCGGCGCGGCACCGCAGACGAGGCAGCTCATCCTTCGCTACCTCGGCTATTTCGTTTCGACCGTTCCGCTGTTCCTGGGTCTCATCTGGGTGGCGTTTGATCCGCGCAAGCAGGGCTGGCACGACAAGATAGCCGGGACCGTGGTCGTGCGATCGAAGAATCGTGGTCCGGCGCCGGTCCGGTTTGAGGGAACGACTGACCAGTAGCCGATGCAGGTGAGGGCGCGAGCGGGTCGCGGATCGCTGAGCGGCAGTGCTGTGACTCTGCGCTGATCCCGTTACGTTAAATACGGAATCCCC
>DATIRA010000177.1:0-2726 GCA_035470225.1 Steroidobacteraceae bacterium
AGCGTGCCCGCCTCGACGACGACCTCGTCGGCGCCGGGCCGCAGCACGTCGCGCGCGACCACGCGCCCGAGCACGCGCTCACCGAGGCCTTCGACGACGTCGCCACCCTCGACGATCGGCATCATCGCGAGCCCGTGCTCGGTGCCGCAGTCCGGCTCGGTGACGACCAGGTCCTGCGCCACGTCCACCAGCCGGCGCGTCAGGTAGCCCGAGTTGGCGGTCTTCAGCGCCGTGTCCGCGAGGCCCTTGCGGGCGCCGTGGGTGGAGATGAAGTACTGCAGGACGTTCAGGCCCTCGCGGAAGTTCGCCGTGATCGGCGTCTCGATGATCGAGCCGTCCGGCTTCGCCATCAGGCCGCGCATGCCGGCCAGCTGGCGGATCTGCGCCGGTGAGCCTCGCGCGCCGGAGTCCGACATCATGTAGATCGAGTTGAAGGACTTCTGTTCGACTCGCTTGCCCTCGGAGTCCTCGACGAAGTCGGTGCCGAGCTTGGCCATCATCGCCTTGGCGACCTGGTCGTTGGTGCGCGACCAGATGTCGACGACCTTGTTATAGCGCTCGCCGTTCGTGACCAGACCGGAGGCGTACTGCTCCTGGATCTCCTTGACCTCGTGCTCGGCCGCGGCAAGGATGCGCTGCTTGTGCTCGGGCACGATCATGTCGTCCACGCCGATGGACACGCCGGCCCGGGTCGCGTAGTGAAAGCCCGTGTACATCAGCTGGTCGGCGAAGACCACGGTCTCCTTCAGGCCAAGCGCGCGGTAGCAGGCGTTGATCACGCCGGAGATGGCCTTCTTGGTCATGTCCAGGTTGACGAGGTCGAACGACAGGCCCCTGGGCAGGATCTCGGACAGCAGCGCACGGCCCACGGTGGTTTCGACCAGCCGGCTGCGCTCGAGCATCGAGCCGTCGGCGTCCTTGACCGTGTCCTCGAGCCGCACGCGCACGCGAGCCTGCAGGTCCACCTGCCGGCCCTCGTAGGCACGATGCACCTCGGCCACGTCGCTGAACACCATGCCTTCGCCGCGCGCAGCGACGCGCTCGCGGGTCAGGTAGTACAGACCGAGCACGACGTCCTGCGAGGGGACGATGATCGGATCGCCGTTAGCCGGCGAGAGGATGTTGTTCGAGGACAGCATCAGCGCCCGCGCCTCGACCTGGGCCTCCAGAGACAGCGGCACGTGCACCGCCATCTGGTCGCCGTCGAAGTCGGCGTTGAACGCGGTACAGACGAGCGGGTGCAGCTGAATGGCCTTGCCTTCGATCAGCACCGGCTCGAATGCCTGGATGCCGAGCCGATGCAGCGTCGGCGCGCGGTTCAGCAGCACCGGGTGCTCGCGGATGACTTCCTCGAGGATGTCCCATACCTCGGGACCCTCGCGCTCCACCATCCGCTTCGCGGCCTTGATGGTCGTCGCCTCGCCCCGGAGCTGCAGCTTCTGGAAGATGAACGGCTTGAACAACTCCAGTGCCATCTTCTTCGGCAGGCCGCACTGATGAAGGCGCAGCGTCGGGCCGACCACGATCACCGAGCGGCCCGAGTAGTCGACGCGTTTGCCGAGCAGGTTCTGCCGGAAGCGGCCCTGCTTGCCCTTGATCATGTCCGCAAGGGACTTCAGCGGGCGCTTGTTGGTGCCGGTGATCGCACGGCCGCGGCGACCGTTGTCCAGCAGCGCGTCCGCCGCCTCCTGCAGCATGCGCTTCTCGTTGCGCACGATGATGTCGGGCGCATTCAGCTCGAGCAGCCGCCGCAGGCGGTTGTTGCGGTTGATCACGCGCCGGTACAGATCGTTCAGGTCCGAGGTCGCGAAGCGGCCTCCGTCGAGCGGCACCAGCGGACGCAGGTCCGGAGGCAGCACCGGCAGCACCGTGAGCACCATCCACTCGGGCCGGTTGCCGGACTCGATGAACGACTCGAGCAGCTTGAGCCGCTTCGAAAGACGCTTGATCTTGGTCTCGGAGTTGGTCGCGTCGATCTCCTCGCGGACACGGGCGACCTCGGACGGCAGGTCCAGGCTGCGCAGCAGCTCGTGCACGGCCTCGGCGCCCATCCGGGCGTCGAACTCGTCGCCATGCTGCTCGATCGCCTCGAGGTACATCTCGTCCGACAGCAGCTGCCCGCGGGCCAGCGGCGTCATGCCGGGATCGATCACCACGAAGGCCTCGAAATAGAGCACGCGCTCGATCTCGCGCAGCGTCATGTCGAGCATCAGCCCGATGCGCGACGGCAGCGACTTCAGGAACCAGATGTGCGCGACCGGGCTCGCCAGGTCGATGTGCCCCATCCGCTCGCGGCGCACCTTCGCCTGGGTCACCTCGACGCCGCATTTCTCGCAGACGACGCCCCGGTGCTTGAGACGCTTGTACTTGCCGCAGAGGCACTCGTAGTCCTTCACCGGGCCGAAGATCTTCGCGCAGAACAGTCCGTCCCGCTCCGGCTTGAACGTCCGGTAGTTGATCGTCTCCGGCTTCTTGACCTCGCCGTAGGACCACGAGCGGATCATGTCCGGCGAGGCGAGGCCGATGCGTATCGCATCGAAGTCCTCGATCGTCGGCTGCTGCTGGAACAACTTCAACAGGTCTTTCATTTGGTCACCCTGTTCTTCGCGTGAGCGTCGGGAAGGCCCGTCGGATTAGCGCTTTTCCTGCTCGAGCTCGATGTCGATGCCGAGCGAGCGGATTTCCTTGACGAGTACGTTGAACGACTCGGGCATGCCCGCGTCCAT
>DATIRA010000178.1:0-10882 GCA_035470225.1 Steroidobacteraceae bacterium
TACGGGTCGTCACGCCCGGGACCGTCACGGAGGACGCGCTGCTCGAAGCGCGCCGGGATACGCTGCTGGCCGCGCTGAACGCCGGGCAGGGACGCTTCGGCCTCGCCTGGCTCGAGCTGTCGAGTGGACGCTTTCACGCACTCGAGGCCACCGGCAGCGAAGCGCTGGCTTCAGAGCTCGAGCGCCTGAGGCCGGCCGAGCTGCTGGTGTCCGAGGAGCCGGGACCGGAGCTTCCCGGCGGCGCCGCGGGCGTCCTGCGCCGGCGGCCACCCTGGCATTTCGAGGCGGCGAGCGCGGAGCGACAACTCTGCGAGCAGTTCGGCACGCGCGAGCTCGCCGGCTTCGGTCTCGCCGGGAGAACGCTGGCGATCGGCGCGGCGGGCGCGCTGCTCGAATACCTGCGCGAGACGCAGAAGTCCGCGCTACCCCACCTGCGCGGAATCCGCTGCGAGGAGCGCGACGACGCGCTGCTGCTGGACGCCGCGACGCGGCGGAACCTGGAGCTGGACGTCAGCCTGAGCGGCAGGCCGGAGGGCACGTTGATCGCGGTAATGGACGCGACCGCCACGGCGATGGGCGGTCGGGAACTGCGTCGCTGGATGCAGCGGCCGCTGCGCGGCCGCAGGGAACGCGAGCTGCGCCTGCATGCGATCGAGACGCTGATCGACTCTGGACGCCACACGGCGCTGCATCGGCTGCTCGGCGGCGTCGGCGACGTCGAACGCATCCTCGCGCGCGTGGCGCTGCGCTCCGCGCGCCCGCGCGACCTGGCACAGCTGCGGGACTCGCTCGACTGCCTGCCCGAGTTGCAGGAACTGCTGGCTCAGGTGGATTCTCCGCTGCTCGTGCAGCTCGCGGAGATTGCCGGCACGCACCCAGAGGCGCGCTCGCTGCTCGAGAGCGCACTGGTGCCGACGCCACCTGCGCTGCTGCGCGACGGTGGTGTGTTCGCCGAGGGCTACGATGCGGAACTCGACGAGCTGCGCCGCATCAGCGAGCACAGCGACGAGGCGCTGCTCGAGCTCGAGCAGCGCGAGCGCGCCCGTACCGGCTTCGCGAACCTGCGTCTCGGCTACAACCGCGTACACGGCTACTACATCGAGGTGAGCCGCAGCCAGGCCGGGCAGGTGCCGGCGGACTGGATCCGGCGGCAGACCGTCAAGAACGCCGAGCGCTATGTCACCGAGGAACTGAAGTCGTTCGAGGATCGCGTGCTCGGCGCCCGTGACCGCGCGCTCGCGCGCGAGCGGGAGCTGTACGAGAGGCTCCTCGATGATCTCGGCGGCTGGCTCGGCGAGCTGCAGGCGACGGCCGCCGCGCTCGCGTCGCTGGACGTGCTCGCGAACCTCGCCGAACGCGCCGTGGCCCTGCGACTCGCGAAACCGGCGCTGGTCGAGGAATCCCGTATCGAAATCCGCGGCGGGCGCCACCTCGTCGTCGAGGCGCAGCTCGACAGCCCGTTCGTGCCGAACGACCTGCTGCTCGACGACGGGCGTCGCACGCTGAGCGTCACCGGGCCGAACATGGGCGGGAAGTCCACCTACATGCGGCAGGCCGCGCTGATCGTGATCCTGGCAGGCATGGGCAGCTATGTACCGGCCGAGTCGGCGACGATCGGTCCGGTGGACCGCATCTTCACCCGGATCGGCGCCGCGGACGACCTCGCCGGGGGTCGCTCGACTTTCATGGTGGAAATGACCGAAGCCGCGAACATACTGAACAACGCCACGCGCTCGAGTCTTGTGCTGATGGACGAGATCGGTCGCGGCACCAGCACCTACGACGGCCTGTCGCTGGCCTGGGCCTGCGCGCGACACATCGGCCGCGAGATCGGCGCCTTCACGCTGTTCGCGACCCACTATTTCGAGCTGACGGCACTCGCGGAGGAACTGCCAGCCTGCGCGAACGTGCACCTGGACGCGACCGAATACGGCGATCGGCTGGTGTTCCTGCACGCCGTCAAGGAAGGCCCCGCGAACCAGAGCTACGGGCTGCAGGTGGCCCGGCTCGCCGGCGTGCCGGGGCGCGTCGTCGACGAAGCCCGGCGCTTCCTGGCTGGACTTGAGCAGAGGGATCACTCCGCAGAGCCGTCGCCGCAGGCCAGCCTGCCGCTCGACCCACCGCAGGACGTGACGCAGCACCCACTGGTGACCGCGCTTCGCGAGCTGGACCCCGACGCGCTGACACCGCGCGACGCGCTCGAAGCGCTGTACCGGCTCCGCTCGGAGATCGATCGCGACTAGAACCCGGTCCGCCACGATGCCGTAGAATCCGGACGACCCTGCGCTGACCGGACAACAAAGAGGACCGCCCGTGCCACCCGACCCGCGCGCGCATCGCCTGATCGTCCCGCTGCTGCTCGCCGTGGCGGCCTCGCTGGCCGGCTGCTCCAGGCAAGGTGCCGCCCCCCCTCAGGCCGGCGTCGAAGTGAAGGCGGTGACGGCGCAGCCGGGCTCCACGGACATCTACCGCGACCTGGTCGGCGAGGTTCGCGGCTCGAAGGAGGTCGAGATCCGGGCCCGCGTAAGCGGGATCCTGCTCGGCAAGCACTTCGAGGATGGCAGCCTCGTCAACGAGGGCGACCTGCTCTACACCATCGACGCGCGCGAGTACCGGGCCCAGGTCGCGACCGCGGAGGCGCAGCTCGCAGCGGCCCAGGCCAACCTGGCGCGGGCGCAGCAGGACGTCGAACGCTACGAGCCGCTGCTGCGCGAGAACGCGATCAGCCGTCAGGTCTACGACACCGCCGTCGCCGCCGCGAAGCAGGCGGACGCGCAGGTCGAGGCCAGTCGCGCGGCGATCACCGAGGCGAAGCTCGGGGTCGAGTTCGCATCGGTGCGCGCCCCGCTGACGGGGCGCATCGGCGCATCGCAGGTCTTCGAGGGCGCGCTGATCACTGCCGGACAGACGCTGCTCGCCACGATCTCCGCAGACGATCCGGCCTGGGTCTACTTCAGCGTCAGCGAGGCTGACCTGCTGAGCTACGAGCGCCGCCTGCGCGAACGCGGCACGCTGGATGACGACGCCTCGCGGACCGTCAGGCTGCAGCTGAGCGATGGCTCCATGTATCCCCACCCGGGAATCATCAACTTTGCCGATCGGGCCCTCGATCCGACCACCGGCACCTATCGCCTGCGGGCCGAGTTCCCGAATTCCGAGCACCTGCTGCGACCCGGCCTGTTCGCCCGCATCCGCGTGATCGCCGAGCGCCGCTCGGGAGTGATCATGCTGCCGGACCGCGCGGTGCAGCAGCAGCTCGGTCGTTATTTCGTCACCGTGGTCGGCGAAGGCGACAAGGCGGAGACCCGCCCCGTCGAGCTCGGGCCACGCCTCGGCAACCGGGTCGTGATCGAGCAGGGCCTGGAGGTGGGCGACCGGGTCGTGGTCGAGGGCATCCAGAAGGCACGGCCGGGTACCCCGCTGATCGTGACGATGGTGACGCCCGAGGAACTGGCGGCGCCGTCTGCGGCCCGCGCGGCCCCGCAGACCGGCAACGGCTGAACGGAACCCCGGGCGCATGGCACGCTTCTTCATCGATCGCCCGGTATTCGCGATCGTCATCTCGCTGCTGCTGCTGTTGATGGGCCTGCTGTCGCTGGCGAGCCTGCCCGTGGCGGAATTCCCCGAGATCGCCCTGCCCAGCGTGCAGGTCCGCGCCGACTACATGGGCGCGAGCTCGGACGTCGTCGAGGAGGCAGTGACCGTGCCGCTCGACCAGCAGATCAACGGCGTCACCGACATGCTCTACATCAATGCCGTGAGCGGCGACGATGGCAGCTCGAGCATCACGGTGACCTTCCAGCTCGAGCGCGATCCGGACCTCGCCGCGGTCGAGGTGCAGAACCGCGTCTCCCAGGCGCAGCCCCGCCTGCCTCAGGAAGTCGTCACGCGCGGCGTCACGGTTTCTAAACAGTCGCCGGACACGCTGATGTACTTCGGCCTGTACGCACCGGAGGGTGCCTACGACGCGCTGTTCATCAACAACTATGCCTTCGTGAACATCGTCGACTCGCTGAAGCGACTGAAGGGTGTCGGCAACGTCCAGGTCTTCGGCTCGGAGTTCGGCATGAGGATCTGGCTCAAGCCGGACCGCATGGCCAGCCTGGGGATCACCGCCTCGGACATCGCCAACGTCGTCCGCGAGCAGAACGTGCAGGCGCCGGCCGGCCAGGTTGGTCAGCCTCCGGCAGCGGTCGGCCAGAGCTTCCAGTACTCCGTGCGCGTCCGCGGACGCCTGGTGACCACTGAGGAATTCTCGCAGATCATCGTGGGGTCGAAGCCCGACGGGTCGTTCGTACGCCTCGGCGACGTCGCGCGCATCGAACTCGGTGCACGCAGCTATTCCTACTCGACCGAGCTCGACGGCCAGCCCGGCGTGATGATGGCGATCCAGCTCATTCCCGGCGCCAACGCGCTGGAGACGGCCGAGCTCGTGAACGAGGACCTCGGGCGCATCTCGGCGATGCTGCCGAACGGACTCGCCATCAAGATGATGTACGACTCCTCGGAGTTCGTCGAAGCTTCGATCGAGGAGGTCCTCCATACCTTCGTCGAGGCCTTGATCCTCGTCCTGATCGTCGTGTTCCTGTTCCTGCAGAACTGGCGCGCCACGGTCATACCGATGGTTGCGGTGCCGGTCTCGATCATCGCCACCTTCGCCGCTTTCCAGCTGCTCGGCTTCAGCGTCAACACGCTGTCGCTGTTCGGCATGGTGCTCGCGATCGGCATCGTGGTCGACGACGCCATCGTCGTGGTGGAGGCCGTCGAGCAGAACATGGCGACCCACCACCTGTCGCCGAAAGAAGCGACGCGGCGCGCGATGGACGAGGTGCAGGGCCCCGTCATCGCCATGACGCTGGTGCTCGCGGCCGTATTCGTGCCGATGGCCTTCATTCCGGGTGTCACCGGCCAGCTTTACAAGCAGTTCGCCATCACGATCGCCGTGTCGACGATGTTCTCGGCAGTGGTCGCGCTGACGCTCACGCCGGCGCTCTGCGCGATGCTGCTGAAGCCGCACGATGAAGGCGCAAAGCGCGAGGGCCCGCTGGCGCGCTTCTTTCGCGGCTTCAACGGGGCCTTCGACTGGATACGCGACCGTTACGGCAGCGTGGCTGCGGCCGGTGCCCGGCGCACGCTGCGCGCGCTGGCGCTGCTCGGTGTCGTGCTGTTCGTCGTCGCCGGCCTGTTCCGCCTGACGCCTACCGGCTTCGTACCGGACGAGGACAAGCGCGCGCTGTTCATGCAGGTGATGCTCCCGGACGCCGCCTCGCAGGAGCGCACCATCGCGGTGGCCGACCAGGTGCAGGAGATCGCCCGGGCACAGCCCGGTGTCGAATCCGTCGTCAGCGTCGTCGGCTTCGACCTGATCTCGGGTACGGCCGCCTCCAACGGCGCGTTCATCATCGTCAGGCTCGACCCCTGGGAAGAGCGCGAGAGCGCCGAACTGCAGGTGCAGAGCATCCTGATGCAACTCGCGATGGCGACCCGGAACATCCCGGAAGCCGTCGTCGTGCCATTCAACCCGCCCGCGCTGCCCGGCTTCGGCGCGGTTTCCGGGTTTTCCTTCATGATGCAGGCCCGTGGCGACCAGACGCCGCAGGAGCTCGCCGAAGTCGCCGGGCAGTTCCTCGCCGCCGCGCAGCAGCGGCCGGAGATCGCGCGCATCACGACCACGTTCTCGGCCAACACGCCCAACTACCGCCTGGAGGTTGACCGCGAGAAGTCGCGCAAGCTCGGCGTCCCGGTCAACGACGTGTTCACGGCGCTGCAGACGTTCCTCGGTGGCTACGAGATCAACGACTTCACTCGCTTCGGTCGCAACTACAAGGTGACGATGCAGGCCGAGCCCGAGTACCGGGCGCAGATCAGCGACATCGCCCGGCTCTTCGTACGCAACGGCACCGGGGAGATGGTGCCGCTCGACACGCTGACGACGCCGCACGAGTCGACGGGCGCGCGCTTCCTGCAGCGCTACAACCTGTATCGAACCGCGGCTTTCAGCGGCGCGCCGGCACCGGGCAAGAGCTCGGGCGACGCGCTGCGTGCGCTCGAGGAAGTGGCGGCGCAGGTGCTGCCGGCGGACTACGGTTTCGAGTGGACGGGCCAGAGCCTGCAGGAGATCGAGGCGGGCAACACCGCGGTGATGGTGCTCGCCCTCTCCATCGTCGTCGTGTTCCTGTTCCTCGCGGCGCTTTACGAGAGCTGGGCCGTGCCTTTCGCCGTGCTGCTCGCCACGCCTTTCGGCTTCCTCGGAGCACTGATCGCGCTGAAGATCACCGGCATCGCGTTCAACGTATACGGACAGATCGGCCTCGTGACGCTGGTCGGGCTATCCGCCAAGAACGCCATCCTGATCGTCGAGTTCGCGAAGCTGAACCGCGAGGCCGGCATGCCGCTGCAGCAGGCTGCTCTGGAGGCAGCGAAGCTCCGGTTGCGACCGATCGTGATGACCTCGCTCGCATTCATCCTCGGCGTGGTGCCGCTGATGGTCGCATCGGGCGCGGGAGCGGCATCCAAGGCGTCCGTGGGAACCGCGGTGTTCGGCGGCATGATTGCGGCCACCGTGCTGACCACGATCGCGGTCCCGGCGTTCTACGTGCTGATCCAGGGGATCGCCGAGCGTTTCGGCGGTGGCCCCCCGCAGCCGGCGACACAGCACGGGCCGGCCGCGCAGGAGGCCACGTGAGTCTGCGCGCCCGGGCCCTGCTGCTCGCCGCCTCGGCGCTGCCTGCCGCCTGCGCGATCGGACCCGACTACGAGCGACCCGCGGACATCATGCCCGTGGAGCAGTACGACGGCACGCTGAGTCCGCAGCACGCCGCGTCCTATGCCGACCTCGACTGGGTGCAGGCGTTTGGCGATCCGGAGCTCTCCGAACTGATCCGGATCGCGCTCGAGAACAACCTCGACCTGCAGATCGCGGTCGCCCGCGTCGAGGAATACCGCGGGCTCGCGCGCGTGAGCCGCGGCGCGATGGGGCCGCAGCTGCGCGGCACGGGCTCGACCTCGCCGAGCCCGGTGGGAGACGAGGACTCGAGCTATTCGCTCGGCCTCGCGCTGAGCTGGGAGATCGACCTGTTCGGCAGGCTGCGCCGTGCCAGCGAGGCGACCCGGGCGCTGCTGCTCGCGTCCGAGGACAACGCACGCGCGGTGATGGCGACGCTGGTCGCGGACGTGACCTCGACCTGGATCGAGCTGCGTGCGCTGGACGAGGAGATCGCGATCATCCATCGCACGATCGCGGCACAGGAGGCCTCGCTCGCGCTGGTGCAGTCGCAGAACCGCAATGGCGTCGCCTCAGGAACGGAGGTGCAGCAGGCACGCAACCAGCTCGCGACGACACGGGCGCAGCTGCCGCTCGCCGAGCAGCGTCGCGTCGAGGCCCGGAACCTGCTGCGCTTCCTGCTCGGCTTCCCGCCGGACCGTATCGCCGCAGGCAGGCTGCCAGCGGGTTTCGCGGCAGGCCCGGACATACCTGTGGGCCTGCCTGCGCAACTGCTCAGCCGGCGACCGGATCTGCGCCGGCTCGAGAACGAGCTGCACTCGGCGACGGCGCAGATCGGTGTTGCCGAGGCCACCCGCTTTCCGTATCTCAGCATCGGGCTCACGTCATTCTTCGGGCTCGTGAGCCCGGAGCTCGCACGGATCTTCGATGGCGACGATCCGGCCCAGGAGCTCTTTTCGATCGGTCCATTCTTCGACATGCCGATCTACACGTCCGGCATCGGCAGCGGCAACATCGAGGCTGCCCGGGCGCGCGCACAGCAGGCAGAGCTCGCCTACCGGCGCGGCGTGCTGCAGTCACTGCAGGAGGTGTCGGATGCGCTGTCGGCACAGCAGCGCTACCGGGAGTTCATAGCGCACAACGAGGAGCGCGTGGAGGCATCGCGCGAGGTACTGCGGATGCAGCAGATGCGGTACCGCGCGGGCGTCGTCAGCTACCTCGAGGTGCTGGACGCGGAGCGACAGCTGTTCGCGGCCGAGACCGACCTCGTGCGCGCGCGCCGTGACCAGCTGCTGGCCTATGTGATCCTGTATCGCGCCCTCGGCGGCGGCTGGTCGCAGTCGGAGATCGATCGACTGCTCGCCGAGCGGAAGTAGCGTCGCGCGTTGGCCCGGCGGAAGATCGTCCGGCCCGAGTCCGGCGAGTGCGTGGCCGGGACGCCGTAAATCCATCCCTGGAGGCTCCGCGCGCGACATCCTGTCGCGCGACGGCCCGCCCGCACACTCGCCGGACGCGGACCGTACTCGTCGCGGCGATTCACGCGCCGCGGCCGCCGTCCGTTTCGAGCGCCTCGTGCCGAAACGAACCGCGGCGCAGAAAGTGCGCGACCTGCTGCGCGACGTCCTCGGCGAACAGCATGCCGATGTGGCTGTGCGGCAGCACGATGTGATCGGCCAGGCCGGGCACGAGCGTCTCTCGCACGGCCACGGTGCCATCGTTGGCCTCGTCGAAATGCGCGAAGAACTGCCCGGTGCCCAGCCGTCGCGTGCCGGCGATCGCACCGACCGCGCCGATACCTGCCAGCGAACGCCGGTGTTGGCCCGCCAGCTCGCGCAGCACGTGTGGTCCGATCAGGTTCCGGAGCCAGGGATGCCCGGCGACCCCGTCGGCGGCCTTGCAGCCGGCGAGCGGCGAAGCCAGCAGCACGGCGTTGCCGGTCAACGGAGCGTTGCAACTCTGCAATGCGCGGTAGAGAACCGCGCCGCCCAGGCTGTGCGCGACGGCATGGACCCGCGACGCCGCGATGCGCTGCATGTCCGACGCGAGGTCCGCGCAGACCGATTGCAGGTTCCCGTGCAGCGTCGGGTAGCTGAAGGTGTGGACGTCGAAACCGTGCTCGTGCTGCAGCCTCCGCCGCAGCACGCCGAACTCCATGCCGTTCATCCACAGACCGTGGATCAGCAACACGGCCTCGTCCGGCGGACCGCCCACCTGCGGAATGACCGTGCCCCTCAGTCCTTCAGCGGCAGCCGGAGGCGGATGTGGAGCTCGCGCAGCTGCTGCTCCGACACTTCGGTCGGTGCGTCGGTGAGCGGGCAGGTTGCCGTCTGGGTCTTCGGGAACGCGATCACGTCCCGGATCGAATCGGCGCCCGCCATCAGCATCGCGAGTCGATCGAGACCGAATGCGATCCCGCCATGCGGCGGCGCGCCGTACCTGAGGGCCTCGAGCAGGAAGCCGAACTTCTTCTCCGCTTCCTCAGCGCCGATCCCGAGCAGTTCGAACACCGTCGACTGCATCTCGTTGCGATGGATACGGACGGAGCCTCCGCCGATCTCGCTGCCGTTCAGGACGATGTCGTAGGCACGGGCCAGCGCACCTGCCGGATCACTGCGCAGCGCGGCTGGTTCCTCGTTCAGCGGCGAGGTGAACGGGTGGTGCATCGCCATCCAGCGCTTGCTGTCCGGATCCCATTCAAACATCGGGAAATCGACCACCCAGAGCGGCCGCCAGCCACCCTCGACGAGCCCGAGGTCCTCGCCCAGCTCGAGCCGCAGCGCGCCTAGACTGTCATTGACGATCTTCGCCTTGTCCGCGCCGAAGAACACGAGGTCCCCGCTCTCGGCACCGGTACGCTCGAGCAGGCCCGAGATCGCGGCATCGGAGAGGAACTTCAGGATCGGCGACTGCAGCCCGTCCCGGCCCTTCGACGCGTCGTTGACCTTGACGTAGGCGAGGCCCTTCGCACCGTATCGGCCGACGTAGGCCTGGTAATCGTCGATCTGCTTGCGCGACAGGCGCTCGCCGCCCTTCGGCACCCGCAGCGCGGCCACCCGACCTTCCGGATCCGTGGCCGGGCCGGAGAACACCTTGAAGTCGCTGTCGCGCAGCAGGTCGGCGACATCGACGAGCTCGAGCGGAATCCGCAGGTCAGGCTTGTCGGAACCGTAGCGGCGCATCGCCTCGTCGAAGGCCATGCGCGGGAACGGATCGGGCAGCTCGACCGCCAGAGTCGTCCGGAACACGTGCCGGATCAGGCCTTCCATCAGGGCCATGATCTCGTCGCGCTCGAGGAAGGATGTCTCGACGTCCAGCTGCGTGAACTCGGGCTGGCGGTCGGCGCGCAGGTCTTCGTCGCGGAAGCAGCGCACGATCTGGTAGTAGCGGTCGAAGCCGGACATCATCAGCAGTTGCTTGAATATCTGCGGCGACTGCGGCAAAGCGAAGAACCGGCCCGCCTGGGTGCGACTCGGCACCAGGTAATCGCGAGCACCCTCGGGCGTCGCCTTGGTCAGCATCGGCGTCTCGACGTCCACGAAGCCGTGCTCGTCCAGGTAACTGCGCATCGCCCGTGTGATTGCGTGTCGCAGCCTGAGCCGTTGCTGCATGACGTCGCGCCGCAGGTCGATGTAGCGATACTTGAGCCGGACCTCTTCCTTGACTTCCTCGTCGAGCTGGAACGGGATCGGGTCGGCGCGATTGAGCACCTCGATCTCGTGTGCGAGGACTTCCACCTGCCCTGAGCGCAGGTTCGGGTTGGCCGTGCCACCCGGGCGCGGCCTGACCTTGCCCGTGACCCTGAGCACCCACTCGCCACGAACACGCTCGGCTTCGGCGAATACTTCCTTCGCCGAGGGGTCGAAGACCACCTGCAGCAGGCCCTCGCGGTCGCGAAGGTCGATGAAGATGACACCGCCGTGATCGCGGCGGCGGTGAACCCAGCCGGCGACGGTGAGTTCCGATCCGACGAGGCTCTCGTTGACCTCGCCGCAGTAATGGGTGCGCATTGGCATCTGGGTCCTGGCTCGGGGACCGGCCTAAGTAGCCCGGTCGGTCGGAAAAGAGCCGGGATGTTACGGGCCGTCGTTTTGCGGTGCAAGGTGGCCCGGGGCGGGCTTTTTCCTCCAGGCCGGCACGACCACGCCCAGCGTAAACAGT
>DATIRA010000179.1:0-5174 GCA_035470225.1 Steroidobacteraceae bacterium
TCATCAGCGGATCCAGCGCGGCGGCCATGGGCACCAGCTTCGGGTCGATGACCGCTGCCTTCTCGTGGCGCACCGGATCGGTCACGACAGCCGCCACCGTGACTTCCGAGCCCGTGCCGGCCGTCGTGGGTATCGCGAACAGCGGCAACGGCGGCTTGTTCACCTTGAGCATGCCGACGAGCTTCTGCGGCGTCTTGCCCGTCGTGGCCATGGCCGCGATCACCTTCGCGGCGTCGATGGCCGAGCCGCCGCCGAGCGCCAGCACCGCATCGCTGTCCTGGGCGCGCACAGCCTCCGCTCCCCGCTCGAGGACCTCGTGGGTCGGGTCCGGCACGATGCCGTCGAACACCGAGACGTCCGCGCCGCGCTCGCTGAGCGCCGCGCGCACGGGCTCGACGACTCCGAGCCTGACCAGCACCGCGTCGGTCACGATCAGCACGCGGCGGTGTCCCGACCCGGCGATGAAGTCGCACAGGCGTCCGGCGGAGCCTGTCCCGACGAACAGCACCGGCCGCGGAATCGCGACGATGCGCGAGATCGGTTTCATGAATGGCTTTGCGAGCCGATAAAGAAAGAGCCGCAGCTTGAACAACATGACTGGGTCCTCGATGCTGCGCTGCAAGGTAGCATGCGCCGCCCCGGGGCGGCATCGTGGCGAACACGGCTCGCCTGCGAAGGGGGGCACGGGCACGCTCAGGAACGCGAAGCGGACGGCTTCCAGACGGGGTCCATGTCGATCGCGACGCTCAAGTCGCGACCGTCGTCGCGATGCTTACAGGTTCCGTGCCATACGTTGCCGGTGGTCTCGGTCCGGTACCAGTCCTCGAGCTGGATGCTGTCGCGTGCGCAGCCTTCCTTGACGGCCCGGTCCTTGACCCACTCGATGAGATCTCCAGCGTTCCAGATCTGCGCGCAACCGCTGACCGTCAGCACGATCGTTGCACCGTTCCACTAGCGCGAACCGCTCCGACTCCCACGGCTCGCGGCCGTGCTCAACTCGATCCCGGCGACGCTGAGCGATACCGCTGCAGTTCCGCGGTCAACCATGCACGGCTCTTCACCGGATCCGCCCCCGGGCAGCGAACCAGGTACTCCTCGCCGCTCATGCTGCTCGAGCTGGCGCCGCGCACGATGAAGTCGTCGGTCGTCGTGACGAGCGAGTGCTTCACCAGGTAATCGAGCTTGCGCTGAAGATGGCTGCGGGCTTCGTTGGCGTCGTACCAGTTGCCGTTCCGGTAAAACTCGCAGCCCGACGTGCCCAGGTAGGACAGCAGGTGCGAGATCTCGGCCTCGGTCGCGGCACTCGGCGGCTGGGCCAGGACCGGTGAAAGCACGAACAGCGATGCCAGAATGATGGCCACAGTACGTATCACGTTGAGCACCTCGCCCTGGCGTGCCCACCAGGGCCCATCAATACAGCTTCGCCGCGAAGTCCGATGACGGCGACGACGGCCTGGTGATCGGAGACGACCTGCGGCATGACCCGGTGGTCGAGGAACTCCAGTTCGCTCGAAATCAGCACCCAGTCGAGTCGGCGGCCGTTCGAGCGGTAGGTCCCCAGCCCATCGTGGCTCGGCGCGTAGGCCTGCATGCCGCAGCGATGGGCAAACTCCGCCACGACCGACGCCTCATCGAACCAGTCGCTGTTGAAGTCACCGAGCACGATCAGCGGGCCCACGCGGCGGTCCAGTATCTCCGCCATCTGCTGCATCTGGTGGTTCCGCACGCTCTCGCGACTGAAATCCAGGTGCACGGAGACGATGTCCACGGGAACCGGCGGCGAATTGTCGGAAGGACGCCAGGTCATCCGGCCGATACTCAGGCCCTTGGTCATGCTCGGCGGAGTCGGCTCGAAGGCCGCGCCGACCTCCTCGGTGAAGGGCAGGCGCGACAGCAGCGCCGTCCCGTAGTCAAACAGCCAGGTCCGCGCATGACTCGAGCGGAAATACCACGGATAGCCCGCCTGGCTGGCGAGCCGCTCCACGTGGTCAAAACCGCCACTCCAGCGCGACGGACCGTCGGCCTCCTGCAACGCCACCACGTCGGCGCCGACCTTGCGCAGGAGTTCCGCGATCTCCGCGAGATTCTGCTCCACGCTGGCGCGGCTCACGAGCAGTTGGTTGATCGCGTCCTTGCGGCCATGCGCGAGGTTCAGCGTCACGACCTTCAGAGGCGCCCCGTCCGAGTGATCGAGCGCCGTCCCTTGCGGCATGGCGACGGCGCCGGACTCTGCTGCCCCGGCCACCTGCACCGCAGAGCCAGCCAGCAGGCTGGCCAGCAACGCCAGCGCCCTTGCGAACCGGCCGAATACACGGGGGCGGCTCCCGCCATACCTCGCTGCTATCGTCATACTCTCCCCGCTTCGATTCGTGACATGCGGGCTCCCGGTGCCTGGCAGGCCCAGGGGCCGGCCCGCCCGTTCCGGTTGCGGCACGCGGCGAGGCGGCTATAGTCGGTCGCTGGCACGGCGACAACAAGACATCTATGACCGCGGCACGCGCACTTCGGTTCCTGCCGGCCCTCGCCGGGCTCCTCGTCGCGAGCGCCTGTACGACCGTGGGCCCGGAGCGCGGGGTCCTCACGGAACCGGTCGCCGATCGAAGCTTCGACGAGAAGAACTACGAGATGCGCACTTGGGTCCCGGCCAGGGAGATTGATTTCGACCCGGTCCTCACGGACCAGGTGACGCGCATCCCGCTCAACGACACCCGGGCCAAGATCATCGGCCCGGAGTACGACGACTCGGTGCGCTCACTCGCGGCGAAACTGTGGTTGATCGAGAACGCCACGTACACGGTCGACGCGGTCTATTACATCTTCAAGCGGGACACGGTCGGTTACGCGATGCTGGGGGCGCTCTGCAACGCCGTTCAGCGCGGCGTGGACGTGCGGCTCATGGTCGACTCGGCCGGGTCGTTTCACACGACGCATTCCGAGCTGGATGCGCTGTTGACCTGTGCGGACGAGGCCGGCCCGATGCTCGACGCGAGCGGTCAGCCGACCGGCCGCAAGGCACGCGTCCAGATCATCATCATCAACGCGCTGTCGAAAGTCTTCGTGCGCATGAACCGGCGATCGCACGACAAGCTGCTGGTCGTGGACGGCCACGCCGCGGACCGCTCGGTCGTGATGACCGGGGGACGGAATATCTCCTCGTCGTATTACGGCATAAAGGACGACGGATCGCCCGATCCCGACGCCTACCAGGACCTCGAGATCGTTCTGCGCCCTGCGCCGACGGCAGGCACGGAAAGCGTGGACGTCGGAGACGCCAGCGTCTTCTATTTCACGCTGCTGTCGCTAAGCGACGGCAACAAGTTTCTCCGACCGCCCTCGCCTGGCGCCGGCGACCGGGGCCGATACGCATCCGAGAGGAGGAAGGCCCAGGACGCGCTCACATTCCTGAAGCGCCACCCGACGGTCAGCAAGCACATGGCGGACATGGAGCCGTTCCTCGGCGAGGATTACGCCACCGCGACCGTGAGGATGGCCCACGAACTGGGCAACCTGACAGGCACGCGCGTCGTCACGAAGGCTGACGAGAACCGCGAGAAAAATCCCAATTCGATCCGTGGCCGGCTGTCGGCGGGCCTGCTGGCGTTGGAACCGAAGCGGATACGCATCGTATCGCCCTACCTTTTTCTCGCAGAGTATCAGCCGGGCGCCGATGGTACACGGCACGACGACGTCGAGTTCCTCCGGGTGCTTCTGCAGAAGCACCCGGACAGCAGTCTCGAGGTCCTGACCAATTCCGCGATCACGAGCGACAATCCTCTCGCCCAGGCCGTGATCGACATGGACACGGCCCCGCGACTGCTTCTCACGAAAGAGTTGCGGGACCAGTGGACGCAGGGCCAGCGCAGCACGGAGCCGCCGCACGAACTGGTCGAGAGCAGCGAATGGCGCGAGCAGGTCGCCCGACCGCGTGTGCACGTATACGAGATGGGCAGGCTGGATGCGGTCGAGCTGGGTGGCCCGGCGACCTATGGCAAGCTGCACGCCAAGTTCATCATCGCTGATGACACCGGGTTCGTCGGCACGGACAACTTCGACTACCGCTCCAGGCTGTTCAACAATGAGTTCGGATTCTTCTTCCGGAGCGACGAACTGTCCTCGACGCTGAACGACATCTTCAATGAGCTCGCAGCGAAGTCACTGGCCTGGGGCTCGCCGGAGTGGCTGGAGCAGCGCCGCCAGCTCCTGCAGCAGCATGGCATGAAGGGCACGACGACCCGTTACCAGCGGTTCATCTACAAGTTCTCGAAAGCCACGGGCCTGCACTGGCTGTACTAGGGGCGGGTCGGTCAACGGCGTCATTCATCGTGGCGAGCACAGCTCGCCCGCGAACCGGACGCGGGCGGCGGTACGCCCGTACCCGTACAGGACCAACCGAACACTGGATCAGCCAGCCGGGGGAAGCGATGCAGAGGAGCCGGGTTTCCGTGGCCTGTGCGGCAGCCGTTGCGCTGGCCTCGGGCTTCAGCAACAGCGCCTGGCCAGCCGCAAGCTGCCGTTCACGATGGCGCAGAGCCCGGATCCCGCGGATCTCTGGAAAGCCCTGCGCCGCTACGAGGAAGCGACCGGTGGGCAGGTCCTCGCGATCGCGCGCAATGGCAACCTTCGATGCGATCAAGCGCCGCGAGGTCTACGCGACGACGGGCCCGCGCATCACGGTGCGGGTGTTCGGCGGCTGGGACGTCAAGGCCACCGACGCCGACGCGCGGGACCTCGCCCTCGTCGGTTACGCACGCGGCGTGCCGATGATCACGCAGGAACACACCGGCCCCTCGCCGATCTGCTACACGCCCTGAGGGGTTTCAGCGCCGGGGCTTCCGGCTGCCGTCGATGGCGCCGCGACGCCTCGCGTCAGTGCGCCTGCGGCCGCAGCGATCCCGGCGTGCGGCCGGTCTGTGCACGGAAGCTGCGCACGAAGCTCGCAACGTCCGTGTAGCCCAGGCGGTAGGCGACCTGGGTCACGGAGAGCCCGCCCTCGGCAAGCATCTGGCGTGCGCGCTCGGTGCGGACCTGCAATGACAGCTCCCTGAAGCTGGTGTGCTCCGCCGCCAGGTAGCGTGCCAGCGTTCGCGTCGAGATGTTGACGAACCGCGCGAGCTGCTCGAGCGTCGGTCGCGAGTCCTCGGCCTCGCGCAGCATCATCCGGCACCACTCGCTCC
>DATIRA010000180.1:0-7395 GCA_035470225.1 Steroidobacteraceae bacterium
ACCAGCGCCGCCAAGGCGAGACCGACGGTGAGCAATATGCGACGCAGTGACATGGCAGCCATCTCCTTGCGCAGCGCTGGGGCAGACATCGCGCGTCCCGCAAGCGGCCCGCTACGCTGGCAATTCTGAGCCCGTGCAACAGCATGCTAGCGCGTCGCGCCGGTTCGAGCCGCCAGCATTTTCCACAAGCGGTTCGGGCGACCGCGGCAATCAGCCGCCGGTTGATTTCACGATATATCCGCCTGACTTCTCGTCCTTCTCGAGGTCGAGGAGCTTGCGGGCCTGCGCCTCCTCGAGCAGCTGGCTGAACGAGCGGAAGCCGTGGTAGGTCTCGTTGAAGCCGGGCTTCTGGCGTTTCAGCGCCTGCTTGATCATAGAGCCCCAGATCTTCTCGTCCTCTTCGCGTTCCTCGGCCAGCGCCTCGAACGTGGCGACGACGAGCTCGAAAGCCTCCTGCTTCTTGTCGTCCTCGCTTTTCTGCGCCTCCGCCGGCGGCGCGGACGCCTCGCCGCCACCGCTTGCGGCCGGTGTCGTCGTGGCGGCTGCGGCCTGCTTGGCCGCCGTGGAACCGGCCTGCTTGGTTGCGGTCTTGCGCCGTCCCCGGCGCTGCTCGTCCTTGCGTACCAGGTCGTCGTAGTAGATGAACTCGTCGCAGTTGGCGATCAGCAGGTCCGACGTCGAGCTCTTGACGCCGACGCCGATCACGAGCTTGTTGTTCTCGCGCAGCTTGCTCACCAGCGGCGAGAAGTCGGAGTCGCCGCTGACCACGACGAACGTATCCACGTGCGACTTCGTGTAGCAGAGATCGAGCGCGTCCACGACCATGCGGATGTCGGCGGAGTTCTTGCCGGACATCCGCACGTGCGGGATCTCGATCAGCTCGAACGACGCCTCGTGCATCGGCGCCTTGAATTCCTTGTAGCGGTCCCAGTCGCAGTACGCCTTCTTGACGACGATGCTGCCTTTCAGCAGCAACCGCTCGAGCACCTTGTCGATGTCGAACTTGGAGTATTTCGCGTCCCGGACGCCGAGCGCGATGTTCTCGAAGTCGCAGAACACCGCCATGTTGTTGATAGTCTGTTTCGCCATCTGGAAATTGTAAGGCCTACAGCCAGCCCTTGCGCTTGAAGTAGATGTAGGGGACCACGGCCGAGGCCACCATCGCGAGCAGCGCGAGTGGATAACCCCAGGCCTGGTCCAGCTCTGGCATGTGGTGGAAGTTCATGCCGTATATGCTCGCGACCAGTGTCGGGGGGAGGAACATCACCGCCGCCACCGAGAAGATCTTGATGATCCTGTTCTGCTGGAGGTTGATGAGCCCGAGCACGGCGTCCAGCAGCAGCGAGACCTTCCCGTTCAGGAACGTCGCATGGTCCGACAGCGACTGCACGTCCCGCATCGCCGACTTGAAGCGACCCTTCTGGTCCTGCGAGAGTGTCACGTTCGTGCTCTGCTGCACGTACACGAGCAGTCGCTGGAAGCTCACCAGGCTCTCCCGTGACTTGCTGATCAGGTCCCCGTTGGCGCCGATCTTGTGGATCATCGCCTGCAGGTCGTGGCTGTCCGCAGACACATCCGGGCTGCGGGGAAAGATCGCGAGCGAGACCGCGTCCAGCTCGAACTGGACCATTTCCAGCACGTCGGCGATCCGTTCCACGAATGCCTCGAGCAGGCCGGCCAGCAGCGTCGCCGCCGAGGTGCAGGTGGCCGGGGAGCGCACCACGTGGCTCATGAACCTGTGGACGGGCAGCGGCTCGACGTAGCGATTCGTGATCAGCCGGCCGTCGGCGAGGATGAACGTGATCGGGCTGCTGCCCGGCGTTCCGGTGTCGAGCTTCGTGCCGACGGTAGCCGTCATGTAGACGGCGCCGCCCTCCTCGTACAGGCGGTTCGAGGTCTCGATCTCCTTCATCTCGTCCCGGGTCGGGACCTCCACCGTCAGCAACGACTCGACGGCCTTCTCCTCCTCGACGGTGGGCTCGAAGAGGTCGGCCCAGAGGAATTCCTCGGGGAATGGAGCCGGAGGCGCGTGCTCGATCCACTGGAAGCCGCTGCCGGTCGGGACGAGGAGTCGGAGCATGGGTCGGGATCCTGCGTGCTGGAGGCTCTTTTAGCACAAAAGCGAAGCCCCGCCGGGGCGGGGCTTCGTTAGAGTCTCCTGCCGCACGCGGGCGCTCAGCCTGCGGGTTTCTCCCGGGCCGCAAGCGCGTTGATGGTCTCGAAGAGCTTCTGCTCCGAGCCGTTCATGCCGGCGTCGGTGACGTATTTGCCGTTCACGATGAACGTCGGTGTACTCGTGATCCGGTAGCGCCTGTTGAGGTCCTCGGCCTGGCGCACCTTGGACTCGACGGCGAAGGACTTGTAGGCCTTCTCGAAGTCCTCCTTGCTGACGCCCCTGGAGACGAAGAACGCCTCGAGCTTGTCCGTCGTATCGAGCTTGTTTCCGCGCACGTTGATCTCGCGGAAGATCTCCCCGTGCAGGGCCGGCTTGCCGAGCAGCTCCACGGTATAGAAGGCCCTGGCGTGCGTCTTCAGCAGGGCGTTCCAGGTGGCGGGCAGCTTGATGAGCTCGACGTAGGGTGCGCGGCCCTTCTCGTTCCAGCTTTCCACGCGCGGCTCGATCAGGTAGCAGTGGCCGCAGGCGTACCAGAACACCTCGACGACCTCGACCTTGCCCGCGGGCACGTTGGTCGGCTGCGCCGGCTTCAGCAGCTTGTACTGCACGCCCTCGACCGGCTCTGCGGCATGAGCGGCCTGCTGCGCGAGCAGCAGGGCGGCACCCGCCAGCAACGGGCGGGCAAGATCGTTGATCAGCGTTTTCATGGCGTTCTCAGACCAGCTCGGAGCGCGAGGGTTCAACGCAGGCCGTGGACGTAGGATGCGACCGCGTCGATCTCCTCGTCGCTCAACCCAGCGGCCACGTTGCGCATCATCTGGTTGGGGTCGGTCGCCCGCGCGCCCGACCTGTAGGCGCGCAGCTGGGCGGCCACGTAGGTCGCCTGCTGGCCCTGCAGCGCGGGATAGTTTGCGGTCGGGTTGCCGCGACCGGAGGGCCCGTGACATCCCGCGCAGGCCGCCACTTCACGCTTGAGGTTGCCGGCCCGGTAGACACGCTGGCCCTCCGCCAGCTTCCCGGGGTCCGTCTCGCCGCCCCGCAGAGTCTGCGCGGCGAAATAGGCCGCGAGGTCCTCGATATCCTGGTCAGACAGCCCCATCGCCATCGGCGACATCAGCACGTTCTCGCGCTGTCCGTCACGAAAGGCGCGGAGTTGTTTCGCAAGGTAGGACGGGTGCTGGCCGGCGAGGTTCGGCCATTCCGGGCTGATGCTGTTGCCATCCGTGCCGTGGCAGGCCACGCAGGTTACGGATTTCGCCTGGCCGGCGTCCGCCGAACCGGCGGCGAGCGAGGGCAGGCTCCAGCCCAGGGCAACCACCAGCGACACGGTGGCGACTAGCTTCGCGGTCATAGAACCACTCCGACAGACAGATTCGGTTGTTGTCCCGGGCCATCGGCAGGCGCCCGGGCAGCCCCAAATTGTACACTAGAGCGCCCCATGCGCGGCCCAGGGACCTTGCAGATGCCCGCGTACCCGCTCGTGAAATTCCTGACCAGCGCCCAGCAGCCGGGCCAGTTTGCGCCGGATCAAGGTGCCGAGGTCGCCGTGGCCGGCCGCTCGAACGCCGGCAAGTCCAGTGCCATCAACGCGGTGACGCAGCGCAAGGGCCTGGCACGGACCAGCAAGACGCCGGGTGCAACGCGCCTGGTGAACTTTTTCGAGCTCGAACCGGGGCGCAGGCTGGTGGATCTGCCGGGCTATGGGTTTGCCGCGGTTCCCGGGGAGATGCGCCGCCACTGGGGTCGCCTGATCGAGGCCTACTTCGCCGGACGCCGCTCGCTTCGCGGCGTGATCGTCGTCATGGACATCCGGCACCCGCTCACCGACTACGACCTCGAGATGCTCGGTCTCGCCCAGACGCGGGCCGTGCCGGTCCACGTACTGCTGACCAAGTCGGACAAGCTCGGGCGCGGTGCGGCGCAGCAGGCGCTGCAGGCGGTGCGCAGGGCAGTGGGTGACGGCGCCACTGTTCAGCTCTTCTCGGCGTTAAAGGGCCAGGGTGTAGCGGAGGCCCGCTCGATGCTCGAGCGAATGCTGCGCGGCTCGCTGGCAAAAGAAACCCCGGTCGGGCCGTCAGGCCCAACCGGGGAAGACACACCCGGCGTTGGGGGATGACCGGGTTCGCGCGGCGCCCAGGGAGGCAGGCGCGGCGCGGAGCATCTCGGTGACGCTCAGTAGCTTGGAGCGCTTCCCGCAGGCGAAGTTCCCCGGCGCCACAAAGTCAAATATGGTTTAAAAAATCTTTCTCTGGCTCAATAATTCCGCAGGAATTAACAGAAATTCTTTACAGGAAGGTCCAGGTCACGCCGACCGAGAACAGGTCTACCGTATCCGCGTCGGCGATGTCGAACTGCTCGTATTCGGCCCGCAGGCTCAGGCTCCAGACCCGGAACTGGGCGCCGATGCCGTAAGTCAGGTCGGTGCCGTCGTCGCTGTCCCGGCCGACGCCCGGAACCTTGATGTCGGCGTTCCAGGCAATCGCGCCGACCCGGGCGAACAAGTCCACCGGACCGATCGGCAGGAAGCCCACGACCGAGCCGGAGAACCCGTCTGCGCTGGTCTCGACCTTCTCGCCGAATATCTTGTCGTCGCCGGTGCCGAGGTCCACCCAGTTGGCTTCGACGGCGAGCCAGTCGAGGAAACGCCAGCCGGCGATCAGCTTGTAGCCGGTCGAGTCCGCGTCGTAGCTGAATTTCTGGCCTTCTATCCGGTCGTCGAACTGCACGTTCCCCAGTCCGATGCTTCCGCCGAGGTAGATGCCGTTGTCAACTGCCAGCGCTGGAAAGGCGAAGAACATCGAAAGGGCAGCCGTGGCCGCCAGGATCTTTCTGCGCATGCCAGTTCTCCTTCGTCGCGGGTGTTTCCCCGCGACGACCAGTTTACCCGCGAATATATGAATGCTCGAAGGCGGTTGCGTTTCAGCAACAACCGTCAGTGAGCCTGGTCCCAATTGGCCCCGCGGCCCACCTCGACCTTCAATGGCACCTCGAGGTCGGCGGCACTCGCCATCCTTGCGCGGAGTCCCTGCTCGACCGCATCGGCGGCACCCGCCTCGACTTCGAGCACCAACTCGTCGTGCACCTGCATCACCAGTCGCGCCGGCAGGTCCTCGCGCAGCAGCCAGTCGTGCACGCCGATCATCGCGCGCTTGATGATGTCCGCGGCCGTGCCCTGCATCGGAGCGTTGATCGCGCTGCGCTCGGCGTACTGACGCAACTGGCTGTTACGCGAGCCGATCTCCGGCAGGTACAGCCTGCGCCCGAAGACAGTCTCGACGTAGCCCTGTCGCCGGGCGAGCGCGCGGGTTTCGTCCATGTAGCGCTTTACGCCAGGGTAACGCGCGAAGTACAGCTCGACGTACTGCTGGGCCTCGCCGCGCTCGATACCGAGCTGGCGCGCGAGTCCGAATGCCGACATTCCGTAGATCAGCCCGAAGTTGATGGCCTTCGCGGCACGCCGCTGCTCGGCGCCGACCTGGTCCGGCGGCACGCCGAAGACCTCCGCAGCCGTCGCCTGATGGATGTCCCGATCCTCGGCAAAGGCCCGGAGCAGGCTCTCGTCCCCGGAGAGGTGCGCCATGATGCGCAGCTCGATCTGCGAGTAGTCCGCGGCGATCAGCAGATGATTCTCCGGGGCGATGAACGCCTGCCGGATCCGCCGTCCCTCGGGCGTGCGGATCGGGATGTTCTGCAGATTCGGGTCCGTCGAGGAGAGCCGGCCGGTCGCGGCCACGGCCTGGTGATAGGACGTATGCACGCGGCCGGTGCGCGTATCGACCTGCGCGGGCAACTTCTCGGTATACGTGGAGCGGAGCTTCGCGAGGCCGCGGTAGTCGAGGATTATGCGTGGCAGCTCAAAGTCAGCCGCCAGCTCCTCGAGTACGTCTTCGGCCGTCGAGGGCTGCCCCTTGGCCGTGCGCCGTTTGACCGGCAGGCCGAGCTGCCCGAACAGGATCTCCTGCAGCTGTTTCGGGGAATCGAGGTTGAAGCTCGAGCCTGCTGCCGCGTGGGCCTCGCGCTCGAGCTCGACGAGTCGCCTGGCGATTTCGTGGCTCTGACGGCGCAGCATGTCCGCGTCGATCAGCACGCCGAGGTGCTCCATGTCGAGCAGCACCGGAACGAGCGGCCGCTCGATCTCCTCGTACAGCGCTTTGAGCCGCGGCAGCTGCTCGAGCTGCGGCCAGAGGCTGCGGTGCAGACGCAGCGTCACGTCGGCGTCCTCGGCGGCGTATTCGGCGGCCTGTTCCAGTGGCACCTGGTCGAAGGACAGCTGCTTTGCGCCCTTCCCGGCGACGTCCTCGTAGTGAATCGTCTCGATCCCGAGGTAATGCAGCGCGGTCGAGTCGAGATCGTGCCGCGTGGCCGTGCTGTTAAGCACATAGGACTCGAGCATCGTGTCGTAGCGGATTCCACGCAGCTCGATCCCGTGGTTGCGCAGCACGTGTGCGTCGTACTTCAGGTGGTGGCCGAGCTTCGCACGCCCGGCGTCCTCCAGCAGCGGCCTAAGCCGCTCGAGCACCATCGAGCGATCGAGCTGCTCGGGCGCGCCAGGGTAGGCATGAGCCAGTGGCACGTACGCTGCACGGCCCGGCTCGATACAGACGGACACACCGACGATGGCCGCCTGCATGTAGTCGAGCGAGGTGGTCTCGGTGTCGAAGCTGAACGCCTCCGCCTGCTGCAGCTGCTGCAGCCATTCCTCGAGCGCCTGCTCGCTTAGGACGGTCTCGTAGTTACGCTGGGGCTGGTCCGCCGGCGCCGAGGCCGCAGGTGCGGGTGCTCCCGACGGCTCCGCCGGCGACTCGCCCGGCAGCTGCTTCAGCAGCGAGCGAAGCTCGAGCCGCGCGTAGAGATCCCGCAGGCGCGCGACGTCCGGATCCTGCCTGCCCAGGTCTTCGAGGCCCACCGGCAGCGGCAGCTCGCAATCGATCGTCGCGAGCTTCCGGGAAAGCTCCAGCTGTGCGATGTGTTCGCGCAGGCTCTCGCCGACCTTGCCTGTGATCTCCTGCTGGTGCGCGATAATCTCGTCCAGCGAGCCGTACTGGTTCAGCCACTTCGCCGCGGTCTTCGGCCCTACCTTCGGGACACCCGGGATGTTGTCCGAGCTGTCGCCGACCAGCGCGAGGTAGTCGATGATTTGCTCCGGGTAGACGTCGAACTTGGCCTTGACGCCGTCGCGGTCGAGCCGGGTGTCGGTCATCGTGTTGACCAGCGAGATTCGAGGCCCGACCAGCTGCGACATGTCCTTGTCGCCGGTCGAGATCACCACGTTCATCTCG
>DATIRA010000181.1:0-3229 GCA_035470225.1 Steroidobacteraceae bacterium
GTGGCATCTACGAGTCGCTGATCTACGAGAATCGCAGCCTCGTGCCGCTGCTGCGCAACCACCGGATTGCGGTACGCTACGAGGAAGTCCGCGACGGCCACAACTGGGAAAACTGGCGCGACCGGCTGCAGTCGGCGCTCACCTGGCTGTTTCCCGGACCGTTGTGGCTGACCTACGAGTAACGACCGACCGCATCCGCACCGGAGAAGACCTTGGCTCAAGTCACACGACACATCGGCCTGTCCCTCGGCGCAGACATCTGCTGGCCGATCTGCTTCGAGGAGATCCTGCGGCGCCTGGACCTCTCGATCCGGCTCGCAGAGGACACGGTCCGCTTCGACGTCAGCCGCGTAACGATCGAGCCGTTCGACCTGCGGCAGCCGGTGCGCTACGACCTGGTGATCGACCGGCTGACCCACTGGTATCACACCAGCCGCGAGTGGATAAAGAAGGCCGTCATCCTCAACGACACGTACGTCTTCAACAATCCCTGGTCGCTGCAGTCGAACGAGAAGCACACGAGCTACTGCGCGATGATGCGTCTGGGCCTGCCCATCCCGGACACATGGATGTTGCCGCCGAAGGCCTACGAGCACTCGAACGACCTGCAACCGACGCTGACCAGCTACGCGAAGTTCTTCGACCTCGGAAAGATCGGCGCGAGACTCGGGTATCCGCTGTTCATGAAGCCTTACGACGGCGGCGGCTGGGTCGGCGTCTCGAAGATCGATGACGAGGCCGGCTTGCGCGAGGCCTACGAGCAGAGCGGCACGAAAGTCATGCACCTGCAATCGGCGGTGCTGCCGTACGACTTCTTCGTGCGCTGCATCGGGCTCGGTCCGCAGACCCGCATCGTCAACTACGATCCGTCCGCGCCGCTGCACGACCGCTATCGGATGGAGCGGGACTTCATCACGCCCGAGGCCGCGAGCGAACTCGAGGACATCACGCTGACGATCAACTCGTTCTTCGGCTGGGACTTCAACTCCTGCGAAGCGCTGCTGAAGAACGGCACCTGGCACCCGATCGACTTCGCGAACGCCTGTCCCGACTCGCAGGTCACCTCGCTGCACTACCATTTTCCCTGGCTGATCAAGGCGAACCTGCGCTGGGCGATCTTCTGCGCAGCGACGCGCCGGCCCGTCCGGCGCAACCTCGACTGGGCCCCGTACTTCGAGATCGCGGCCGAGGACCTGCCCTACCGGGAGAAGCTGCGGCGCTACGCGCTGCTGGCGCGGCAGGTGCTTGATGCGACGCGCTTCGAGGAGTTCTGCGCGCAGCACTTGCCCCACCTGGACGCGGTCGCAGCCGACTTCTTCGCCTCGGACGAGGCACGGGCCGCGGTGCGCAAGAAAGTCACCGCGCTCTATCCGGCGCACGAGGTCGAGGAGTTCACCGAGATGTTCTTCGGGCGCATCCAGCGCTGGCGCCAGGCGGAAGGAGCGGAAGGAAACGTCGCGTGAGGAAGGACTTCTTCGGCTGGCACTCCGATCGACTGCCCTGCCCCGCGCGCGTCGTGCGCTGGGGACACTACGGCAAGCCGGTGCTGCTCTATCCGACCGCGGGCGGCGACTGCGAGGAAGCCGAACGGCAGGGACTGATCGGATCGCTCGAGTGGCTGATCGATGCCGGCCGCATCAAGGTGTATTCAGTGGACAGCGTCGCCGGTCAGCACTGGATGTCCCGGCAGCACTCGCCCGAGTACTGCTCGCGCGTGCAGAACCTCTACGACTCCTACATCTACGAGGAAGTCGTGCCGCTGATCCGCAACGACTGCTCGAGTTCCGCGATCGAGATCCTGGCGACCGGCGCGTCGATCGGTGCGTTCAACGCGGTCGCATCGCTGTGCCGGCACCCCGATGCGTTCTGGCTCGCGCTGGGCATGAGCGGCACCTACGACCTGTCCCATTACCTGCATGGCCACTGGAACGACGATTTCTATTTCTCTTCGCCGCTGCACTTCATGCCGGGGCTCCCGGACGGCTGGCAGCTCGATGCGCTGAGGCGTCGCTTCGTGATCGCGGCCACAGGCTCCGGTCGCTGGGAAGACGCGGGCGAATCATGGCGGCTCGCAACGGTGCTGGGCGCGCGTGGCATCCCGAATCGCGTCGATGACTGGGGCGGCTCCTACGACCACGACTGGCCGACCTGGCGCGAGATGCTGCCGAAGTACCTCGCTGAGCTGAGCTGATCCGCGCCGGGTCCGCCGGTCCGCCTCAATCCTTGTGAAAAGCCGGCGTGCGCCGCTCGCGAAACGCCGCGACACCTTCGGCGAAATCGCTGCTGTCCGCCAGCTGTTGCTGCGCCGAGGCCTCCTGCTCGAGCTGCTCGGCAAGTGTCGCGGCCGCCCCCCGGTTGATCAGCGCGCGGGTCGCGACCAGCGCCCGCGTCGGACCAGCCGCGAGCCGGTTGGCGAGCTGTTCAGCCTGGGGCATCAGCAGCGCATCGTCCACGCAGTCGGCGATCAGGCCGATCCGCTCGGCCTGCTCGGCTCCGGCCGGCTCGCCGGTGAGCGCCAGCGCTCGAGCCTTCGCGGCGCCGATCCGCGTGGGCAGGAAGAACGTGGCTCCCATGTCGGGAGCGAGCCCCAGCTTCGGTGCGAACATCGTCACAAAGGAAGCCGAGCGGGCAGCGATCGTGATGTCGCCCATCAATGCAACCGAGACGCCGGCGCCCGCTGCAACGCCGTTCACTGCGACGACCAGCGGCACCGGAAGGCTCGTCCACTTCAGCATGACGGGATTGAAATGCGCCCGCAGCCGCGCGGCGACGAACTGGCCCATCGTCTGCCCCGGGCCGGGTACTGAGTCCGGATCGGTCAGGTCGGCGCCCGCGCAGAATCCACGGCCCGCACCGGTCAGCACGACGGCACGCAGCGTCGCGTCGCGCTGTATGGTCTCCGCGCAGCTGTCGAGGTCTCGCAGCAGTCCCAGCGAGAGGCTGTTGAGCTTGTCCGGGCGGTTCAGCGTGACCGTCAGCACGGCCCCCGCGCGTTCGACGAGCAGGTTCTCGAATTTCATCGTGACTCCGCGTTTGCGTGTGGATCTGCTGCAGATTAGCAGGCGAGCCCGCCCCCCGTCCGCCGCTGCGAGCGACCGGCCCGCACTGGACGGGGCGACGTCCGGGTGCGACATTTCGGCCGATCGATTCGAAGGGGTGACCATGATCGTTAAATTCTCGACGCGTTACGGACAACTCACGATGCTGGGCGAGGCGGCGATCCAGCTGA
>DATIRA010000182.1:0-5173 GCA_035470225.1 Steroidobacteraceae bacterium
GAACAAGCCGGGCACGATCGTCTGGTGCATGGGCGGCACGCAGCACACGATCGGCAACAACAACACCCGCGCCTACTGCGTGCTGCAGCTCGCGCTAGGCAATATCGGCGTAGCCGGCGGCGGCGCGAACATCTTCCGCGGCCACGACAACGTACAGGGCGCCACCGACTTAGGCGTGCTCGCCGACACGCTGCCCGGCTACTACGGGCTGGCCGAGGGCTCCTGGAAGCACTGGTGCCGCGTCTGGGACCTGGACTTCGACTGGGTCAAGGCGCGCTTCGACCAGGCGAGCTACGAGGAAGGCGCGGCCGAGACGCCGTCGATGTTCCTGCGCGGCATCACGGTCTCACGCTGGATCGACGGCGTGCTCGAGCCTGCCGAGAACATCGCGCAGAAGGCGCCGATCAAGGCCATGTTCATGTGGGGCCATGCCCCGAACAGCCAGACGCGCGGTCCCGAGATCAAGAAAGCGATGGAGACGCTCGACGTGCTCGTGATCGTCGATCCCCATCCGACGCATTCGGCCGTGCTGCCGGACCGCGACGACGGCATCTACCTGCTGCCGGCCTCGACGCAGTTCGAGACCTACGGCTCTGTGACGGCCTCGAACCGCTCGCTGCAGTGGCGCGAGAAGGTGATGGAGCCGTTGTTCGAGTCGCTGCCCGACCACGTGATCATGTACAAGTTCGCGAAGAAGCTGGGCTTCGCCGAGCAGCTCACGAAGAAGATCCAGGTGAACGGCGAGGAGCCGCTCATCGAGGACATCCTGCGCGAGATCAACCGCGGCATGTGGACGATCGGCTACACGGGCCAGAGCCCGGAGCGCCTGAAGCTGCACATGGAGAACAAGCACACTTTCGACACGACGACGTTGAAGGCGGATGGTGGTCCCTGCGCGGGCGACTACTACGGCATGCCCTGGCCCTGCTGGGGAACCCCGGAGATGAAGCATCCGGGCTCGCCCAACCTGTATGACACGAGCAAGACGGTGGCCGAGGGTGGCATGCCGTTCCGTGCCCGCTTCGGCGTCGAGTACCAGGGCCAGAACCTGCTGGCGGTCGATTCCTGGAGCAAGGGCTCCGAGATCAAGGACGGCTACCCTGAGTTCACGGCCGACATGCTCAAGCAGCTCGGCTGGTGGGACGACCTGACCGCGGACGAGAAGGCCGCGGCCGAGGGCAGGAACTGGAAGAACGACCTCTCGGGCGGCATCCAGCGCGTCGCGATCAAGCACGGCTGCGCGCCCTACGGCAACGCCAAGGCGCGCTGTATCGTCTGGACCTTCCCGGACCCGGTGCCGATCCACCGCGAGCCGCTCTATACCTCGCGCTACGACCTGGTCGCGCAGTATCCGACCTATGAGGACCGCAAGCGCTTCTGGCGGCTCCCGACGCGCTATGCGTCGATCCAGGCGAAGGACTACTCGAAGGACTACCCGCTGATCCACACCAGCGGACGCCTCGTCGAGTACGAGGGCGGCGGCGAGGAGACCCGCTCGAACAAGTGGCTGGCGGAACTGCAGCAGGACATGTTCTCGGAGATCAACCCGGCCGACGCGAACGACCGTGGCGTCAAGGACGGCCAGTGGATCTGGCTGGAAGGTCCGGAGGGCGGTCGTATCAAGGTGAAGGCGATGGTCACCCGTCGCGTAGCGAAGGGCGTCGTATTCACGCCGTATCACTTCGGTGGATGGTTCGACGGCCAGGACCTGCTGGCCAAGTACCCGGAGGGCACGGCGCCGTGGGTCCGCGGCGAGGCTGCCAACAACGCGTTCACCTACGGCTACGACTCGGTGACCGCGATGCAGGAAACCAAGGCCTCCCTCTGCCAGATCACGCCAGCCTAGGAGAATCCCGACCATGGCTCGTATGAAGTTTCTGTGTGATTCCGAGCGCTGCATCGAATGCAACGGCTGCGTGACCGCGTGCAAGAACGAGAACGAAGTGCCCTGGGGCGTCAATCGTCGCCGCGTGGTCACGCTGGACGACGGCGTGCCCGGCGAACGTTCGATCTCGGTGGCCTGCATGCACTGCACCGACGCGCCCTGCGCAGCGGTCTGTCCGGTGGATTGCTTCTACACCACCGACGACGGCATCGTGCTGCACGACAAGGACCTCTGCATCGGTTGCGGCTACTGCTTCTACGCGTGCCCGTTCGGCGCGCCGCAGTACCCGCAGAAGGAAGCCTTCGGCGTGCGCGGCAAGATGGACAAGTGCACGTTCTGTGCCGGCGGCCCGGGCGAAGACGGCAGCGAGGCGGAGTTCGAGAAGTACGGTCGCAACCGGATCGCGGAGGGCAAGCTGCCGCTCTGCGCGGAAATGTGCGCGACGAAAGCACTGCTTGCCGGCGACGGCGACCAGGTGGCCGACATCTATCGCGACCGGGTGCTGAAGCGCAGCGGCCGACCGCAGTCCTGGGGCTGGCTGACGGCCTACCAGGAGGACGTCTGAGGCACGGGCCTCGATCGGGCAACCGCATATCGATGGAGCCTACTGTGAACAGCACAAGCATGTTTCGAAGCGCGGGCCTGGTCCTGGCCCTGGCACTGGTGGCCGGCTGCTACCGCCCGGTGGACGTCACGGTCTATGAGCCGGGCGTCTACAAGGGCGCGGCCGACCCGCTGCTGAAGAAGCTTGCCGAGCCCGAGCAGAAGGCCGCACTGCAGGAACGATTCAGCTTGGTCCAGGCCGACCGTTGACCTCGGGTCGCCGCCGCGGATCGGGAGACTAGGAATGAATGAGACACCAGATCGGATGAGCCGCCGGTCGCGGCGCTTCAGGGCCATGCTGTGGAGCCTGGTGCTGATCGCCGCTGGCGCGATGCTGTTGCCGTTGACCGCCTACGTCTGGACGGCCGCGGTGCAGGCTCAGGATGGCAGCGCGCATCGGGAGCAGGTCGAGGGCGGCGGAAATCCGCGCGCCGACTACTGGCGAGGCGTCCGTGAGTCCGAGCCGGGCTACACGGCCGTCCGGGGCCAGGAGACCGACGTGCTGATACAGAGCCGCGGGCAGGTCTGGCGGGAGGTCCGCAATGGTCCGGTGGCGACGATCGGCGCGTTCCTGGTGCTGGGGCTCATCGCGGCCGTGCTGCTCTATCACCTCACCAAGGGTGGCTTCAAGCTCGAGCAGCGGACCGGCCGGAAGGTGCTGCGCTGGGCCGTCTCGGATCGGGTGATCCACTGGTACACGGCCATCCTGTTCATCATCCTGGCGATCACCGGCCTGAGCCTGCTGTGGGGCCGGGCTGTGCTGATACCGGTGCTCGGCAAGGAAGGCTTCGCGGCCTGGGCGGCGTTCGCGAAGCCCACGCACGACTACCTGTCACTGGCCTTCACTGCTGGCCTGGTGGTGATGCTGCTGAAATGGTTCAAGCACAACATCCCGGCTTCGTATGACATCGAGTGGATCAAGCAGGCCGGCGGCTACCTTGGCCACGGGCATCCGCCCGCCGGCTTCGCAAATGCCGGTGAGAAGGCCTACTACTGGACACTGGTCATCGCGGGTACCGCGCTGGTGATCTCCGGCTTCTACATGCTGTTTCCGAACCTCGGGTTCGAGCGGGCTGCGATGCAGAACGCGAACATCGTCCACGGCGTCAGCGCGCTGATTCTCACCGCGTTCGTCTGTCTGCACATTTACCTCGGCACGCTGGGCAGCGAGGGCGCCCTCGAAGGGATGATCTCGGGCGAGGTGGACGAGGCCTGGGCACGACAGCACCATGGCGTCTGGCTCGACGAGGTACAGAAGGGGGGTGGCGTAGCGTCGCATGGCGGCCATGCGACGGGCAGGTCGGCCGAAGCGCGGACCTGAGCGCAACGCAGTCAGGGGGGAAAAGTCGGGGCGCTTTGGCGCCCCTCTTTTTTGGCGCTGGCTGGAGGCGGTCGATCGACCTGTGTAACCTCGCTGCACTGGTGCGGAGCCCTGAGCGTGGATGCGAAAGATGCGCTGCCTGATCGGAATCGACGACACCGACAACGCCGACAGCCGCGGAACGGGTTTCCGTGCGCGGGAACTGGGCGAGCGGCTGCGGAAGTCAGGACTGGCGCAGGTCCAGGGAATCACGCGCCACCAGCTTTACGTCCATCCGTCCATTCCGTACACGTCGCACAACAGCTCTGCCTGCCTGGACGTGCTGATTGAAGACGACAGCGTCCGCGAGGCAAGGGACTTCTGCCGGGACTACCTGCTCGAGCACAGCGCCGAGGGCTCGGATGCCGGCTTATGCCTCGGTGTATACGAGGCATTGGCGGAGGAGGTGGTCACGTTCGGCCGTTCCGCCAAGTCGAACCTGCTCGCCCGCGAGCAGGCGCATCAGCTCGCGCGCAACCACGGCGTGTACCTGGAGGGGCTGACCGGCGAGCGCATCGGCGTGATCGGGGCGCTGGCGGCGGTCGGCCTGCGGCGCGGCGGCGAGGACGGTCGCTTCATCTGGCTCGAGGGGGTCCGTGAGCTGTCGGGCTCGACAACTGCGGGGAGACTCCTGGCCTCAACTGGAATAGACTCCGTGGAAACGACCGAGGGTCAGAGTCTGCCGGCCGACGCGGTCGTGCTGGTCGATCCCTGGCCTCGTCCGGTGTTGCTGGGCGGCCGTGCGGTCCTGCTGACAGAAAGCTACGAGGGTGGAGATGGCAATAACGGCTGGAAGATCCTCTCAAAGGAAATTATTCGGCGCTATTGACCTGGTCGGGCCGCTCAGCGTCGGCCGGGCATTGTTCCTGGCGTCGCTGGGCCTCGGCATCGTGCTGCTGGAGCAGGCCTTCCGCTGGCCACTTCAGCTTCCCGGTCACCACGGGCTGGAGGCCATGGCGCTGCTGGTCGTGGGCCGTCTGAGCTGCACGAATCCGTGGTCAGCAACGCTCGTCGGTGCCAGCGCCGCCACGTCGGCGGCGCTGCTCGGCGCCGACCATGGTCCGCTGATGCCACTGTTCTACGTGCTGCCCGGTATCGTGCTCGACCTGGGCTATCGCCTGAATCCGCGGTTCGGCAGGTTGCTGCTGTTCCTGCCGGCACTGGCCGCGCTCGCGTTCACGGCCAAGCCGCTGGTTCGAATCCTCGCGAGCCAGCTCTTCGGCATGCAGTTCGGCTCGCTGCGCTTCGGGCCGGTGTATCCGGTCCTGACCCATCTGCTGTTCGGCTTCGCCGGCGCATTGGCCGCGGTGCTCGTCTGGCGCGCG
>DATIRA010000183.1:0-4254 GCA_035470225.1 Steroidobacteraceae bacterium
AAGCTGCTGATCTCGAAGCTCGGGGCGGAGGAGGAGGCCTGCCCGACGATCGGCGTCGAGGGCGGTTCGTCGCCCTACAAGACATCGATCAGGTACTGGAACGGGAAGGGGTGGACGGGTGCCGCGTTCAACCACGAGCCCATCGCCTACACGCCTGAGCTCAACATCAGCGGCAAGTACGTCTATGGCTATAACTGGATGCTGCAGAGCTTCGGCGTCCCTGCGGATCTCGAGAAGGCGGGTTGGTGGCGGCTCACGTTCTACACGGACAGCGGCGAAGTCGTCTTCAGGGGCGACACGAAGATCGGCGCACCCTGGGACGAGGCGGAGGCAGAAGCGGAAGCCAAAGCAGTCGCTGAGGCCGACTCGGACGAGAGTTCATATCCGATCTACTCGCCGGTCGTGAGCCCTCAGGTGGGGGGCTACAACCTGACCTACATCGACATCTGCATCGCGGCAGAAAAGGGCGGCGGCGACAAGGGTCGCAAGCCGGAATGAGGCCTTGAGGGCGGGGGCTGACGACTGGTCAGTTCCCCGCCGTGGCCGCCCGAGATTCGGACGACAGGGCATTGAGTGACACTGACTGGGGGACTGATCATGAGGACGAGGATTGCATTGGCATGCCTGCTGGCGATCAGCTGCTCGATCTACTCGGGTACAGCCGCGGCGCAGGTGGTCCGCGAGAACGGCACGAGCTCGCTGGCCGGGGTTCTGTACACGCCCAGCGAGCCGGTGTCGTGGAGGATCAGCAGCAGGGGCGGGGAGATCCTGTTCGCGTCGCTGAGCGCGGACATCTACCGTGCGATGCCGGGTCACGACCACGAGGAGGGGGTCGAGGCGGCCGAGGAGCCGCCCAGCGACCATGAGGCAGGCGGCTGCAGTGACGACTCAGGGGGAGGTCCGTTCAAGTTCTACATCAAGGTGCTCGATCCCGCTGGCGAGGTGCTCTGCAGCGCCAACAGGCCGGCACCACCGCCGGGCTGGCAGCGCGACCCGCGGCTCGCGTGCATCATGCCGTCCACGCGGTGGAGCGTCCTGTATACGATCGAGGTAGGTCTAAAGGTCAACGAAGAGCACGAAACGGTGGCGGCGTCGGAGGCCCCGATGCCACAGCCATTCCTGCTCGACCTGAGCCTGCGACGAATCGCGCCCAGTGGCGAGTTGCTCCAGCCGGCGATTCTTGAGAGCGAGAACCGGCTGTGAGCAGCCGGGTTCCCCCTGGCCGGCCGGCGCCTGGACCCTGATCCGGGCGTCGTTCGCTCGGGGCGCCCCGAGGGCCCCAGAGCTGTGCGCCCGGCGGCGGTTTCCCTTGTCGCCCCGACGGGCGCAGCCGGCTTTTCCTGGAGAGCCGCGATCCGCGGCCGGTCAGGCCTGCAGCATCACGCTCTTGAGCCGCGCGATGACCAGGCTTCGCATGTTCTGCAGCGGGTTCTTTTCCCATGTGAAGCAGGGCGGGTCGCGCCTGAGCATGGCCCAGTTCTGCTGGTGCAGCACCTGCTCCAGGTAGGCGATGTTCCGCTCGACGGTTTCCAGGTAGGGATTGCGGCCATCGAAGAACGCCTCGAAGTAGCGGTAGGCCCCGCGGAACTCTCCATCCAGTCGGGTGCGCATCGTCGTTGCGAAGAACTCCGGCGTTTGTCGCAGCACGTCCAGCCCCGAGGCATATTGCGCGCGTATCCCGCCGTCCTCGCCGCGGCTGATCGCGACGCCGCCGAGCACGAATTCGGGATACAGCCGGTCACGGCACTTCTCCAGGTAGCAGCGATCGGCCATCTGCGCCAGCATGTCCGCCGTTCCGATCAGGTAGCCGACCCTGCGATCGAGTGCGTCGTCGAGGCGGATCTCCTCGAACGCCATCTCGTAGCCGGTGAAGTGCACGATCTGCGCCGCGACGGGCGCCCACTGGCCGAGACCGATCGTCGGCAGGTAGCGGGTGAGGAACTCCGCGCTGCGGCTCACGTGCGTGAGCGTGAATTCAGCCCCGTTGCGCTCGCTGTCCTCGTGCCGGCGGATGTAGCCGGCGTCGTGGAACAGCGCGACGACGACTCCCATCAGCGCGCGCTCGCCGCCGAGACGCTCCTCCGCGGTATGTGAGTTGTCATGTCCTGCGAGCAGCCGGGCCATCGCGAGCGTGTCGTCGAGCGAGTGCTGCAGATCGTGATAGACAGTGTCGCACCCGAAGTAGCCGGGGAACTGCCCGTTGAACAGTCGCTCGAAGTCGGTGAACGCCAGGCCGAGCCTGTCGATCGGCGTCTCGGGCCAGGTGTCGGCGAAGATGCGCTCCACGGCACGCCTGACAGCCGCCACCGAACTCACCTGCACGGTGTTGGTGACGTCGAAATCACTGCGCCGGTACTGCATCATTTCTTGTTGTCGGGCGATCGTTTTCACTGCAGTGAGCCCGAGTCTAGACCATCGACTGCGAAACGCCAGAGTCAAATTTTCCGACACCTGCAGTCACAGGCCTATATGTCAAACTCGGCCACGACCGGCGCATGGTCCGACGGTCGCTCGAGCCTGCGCGGAGCCTTGTCCACGTGACAGGCCACGCATTTTCCGGCCAGTTCATCGCTCGCGAGCACGAGGTCGATTCTGAGACCTGCGTTGCGCCGGAAAGCCACCCGCCGGTAATCCCACCACGAGAAGATCTTCTCTGGCTGCTCGAAAAGACGAAAGACGTCCACCAGGCCCACGGCCTGCAGCGCGCGAAGCGACTCGCGCTCCGGTTCGCTGACGTGCACGGAGCCTTCCCAGGCCTTCGGGTCGTGCACGTCGCGGTCTTCCGGCGCGATGTTGTAGTCGCCGAGCACGACGACGCGTCGGTGACGCCGCAGTTCGTCGACCACGTGACGGCGCAGCGCCTCGAGCCAGCGCAGCTTGTACTCGTACTTGTCCGACCCGACCGACTGCCCGTTCGGTACATACACGTCGATCACGCGAACGCCGGCGCAGGTTGCGGCGAGTACCCGCTTCTGTTCGTCCTCGAATCCCGGGATGCCGGGCACCACGTCCTCGAGCGCAGGCCTCGAGAGGATCGCGACGCCGTTGTATGTGCGCTGGCCGCTGAACGCGACCGAGTAGCCGAGCGCCTCGATTTCCTCAACCGGGAAATCCTGGTCGGGCAGCTTGGTTTCCTGCAGTGCCACCAGCTCCACCGGATTCGAGGCCAGCCAGTCCTTCAATTGCGGCAGCCGTACCCGCAGCGAGTTCACGTTCCAGGTCGCGGTCCGGAAGGTGGTCACCGGCCGGTCCCCGGCGCAATACGGCCCGCAGTCACGCGGCCAGGCCCATCTGCCGCAGCAGCGGCTCGATCTGCGGCTCGCGTCCCCGGAACTCGACGAATGCGTCCATCGCGTCGCGCCCGCCGCCGCGCTCGAGTATCGAGTGCAGGAAGCGGCGGGCCGTCAGCGGGTCGAATACGCCCTGCTCCTCGAAGGCGCCGAACGCATCCGCCGACAGCACCTCCGCCCACTTGTAGCTGTAGTAGCCGGCCGCGTAGCCGCCGGAGAAGATGTGCTGGAAGCCGTGCGCGAACCGGTTCCATTCGGGCGGGGTCACGACGGCCACTTCCTCGCGCACCTCGGCCAGCGTCTCGGCGATACGCGGCGGCGTGTCCGGCTGGTACTCGGCATGCAGGCGGAAATCGAACAGCGCGAACTCGAGCTGGCGAACGGTCTGCATGCCAGCCTGGAAGCTGCGGGTCGCTTGCAGCCTCTTCAGCACCTCGGCCGGCAGCGGCTCTCCGGAATCGACGTGTGCAGAGATCAGCGGCAGCACCTCCTCGCGCCACGCGAAATTCTCCATGAACTGACTGGGCAGTTCCACGGCGTCCCAGGGAACGCCGTTGATGCCCGCGACGCTCGGGAAATCGACGCGTGTGAGCATGTGGTGCAGCCCGTGGCCGAACTCGTGAAACAGCGTCAGCACCTCGTAGTGCGTCAGCAGCGACGGACGGTTTCCGGCCGGAGGCGTGAAGTTGCAGACCAGGTAGGCAACCGGCAGGGCGCTCGTTTCACCCATCCTGATCCGGCCCACGCACTCGTCCATCCAGGCGCCACCTCGCTTCTTCGGGCGGGCATAGAGATCGAGGTAGAAACCGGCACGCGGCGTGCCCTGCGGGTCGACGATATCGAAGTAGCGCACGTCGGGGTCGTACAGCTCGACATCGTCGCGGGCGACGATGCGTATGCCGTAGAGCCGCGATGCCACCGTGAAAAGTCCCGCGAGCACCCTCGGCGCCGGGAAGTAGGGGCG
>DATIRA010000184.1:0-5627 GCA_035470225.1 Steroidobacteraceae bacterium
AGCGGGCCGCGTCATCGTGAACCTCAGCGACTCCAACGTGCAGGCCAGCCTGCGCCAGGAGGGCGGCCGGATCGTCGTGGACTTCCCGCGCACCGCCGTGCCGGACCAGTACGCGCAGCGCTACGACGTCGTGGATTTCGCTACGCCGGTCAACTCGTTCGACGTGACCCGAACGCCGGTCGGCGCCCGCATCGTAGTCGCTGCCGGCGGTGACTACGAGCAGCTCGCCTACCAGAGCGACCGGGAATACGTGCTGGAGGTACGCCCACGGCCCAAGGCCGCGGTCGTCGATCCCTCGAAGAAGGAATACAAGGGCGAACGCCTGACGCTCAACTTCCAGGACATCGAGACCCGCGCGGTGCTGCAGCTGCTCGCCGAGACCAGCGGTCAGAATATCGTCGTCAGCGACACGGTCCAGGGCAACGTGACGCTGCGCCTGCAGAACGTGCCCTGGGACCAGGCGCTCGACATCGTCATGCGCACCAAGGGGCTCGACAAGCGGCAGGAGAGCAACGTGATCTACGTGGCCCCGGCCCAGGAACTCGCGGCGCGCGAGCAGCAGTTGCTCGAGTCGCAGAAGGCGCTGACCGAGCTTTCGCCGGTGCGCACCGAGTACCTGCAGGTCAACTATGCCAAGGCCTCGGACCTCGCTGCGCTGATCCAGTCACAAGGCAAGACCTCGCTGCTGTCCGAGCGCGGCAGCGTCGCGATCGACGAGCGCACCAACACACTGCTGCTGCAGGACACGGCCGACCGGCTCGCGGACATCCGCCGGCTGGTCTCGACGCTGGACATCCCGGTCAAGCAGGTGCTGATCGAGGCGCGGATCGTGATCGTCAGCGACGACTTCTCGCGCGACCTCGGCGTGCGCTTCGGCGGAGCCGTGGTCGGAAACTACGGCAGCAGCGACGGCCTGATGTACATGGGCTCCTCGGGCCTGAACTCGGCCGACGGTGATCGCGGCCCGATCATCTCCCCGAATGGCCCGGGCGGCGTCGGTGTCGACGGCAACAGCGTTGCGACGCTGCCGGTACCGGAGCGCTACCTGGTGAACCTGCCGATCGCGAATCCGGCGATGAAGTTCGCGATGACGCTGCTCGACTCGGACTATGTCGTGGACCTGGAGATCACTGCAGCGCAGAGCGAGGGCAAGGGCGAGGTGATCTCGGCGCCGCGCGTGATCACCGCGAACGGCAAGGAGGCCATCATCGAGCAGGGCACCGAGATTCCGTACCAGGAGTCGGCCTCGAGCGGGGCGACCACCACCCAGTTCAAGAAGGCCGTGCTCTCGCTGAAGGTGACCCCACAGGTGACGCCGGACGACCGGATCATCCTCGATCTCACGGTCAGCAAGGACAGCGTCGGTCAGAACGTGGCGAGCGCAACCGGTGGCTTCGTACCCAGCATCGACACGCGCGAGATCACCACTCAGGTCCTGGTCAACGACGGCCAGACGGTGGTCCTGGGCGGCATTCTCGAGACCGAGCGCCGGGAAACCGTGAACAAGGTGCCGTTCCTGGGCGACATCCCGGTGATGGGCGCGATGTTCCGCAACAAGCAGAAGCAGGACAACAAGGATGAGCTGCTGATCTTCGTGACGCCGAAGATCCTGCGCGAGGGTGCGGACATCTACTGACGTACCGGTCCGCTGATGGGACAATGAGCGGCCGCAGGAACCCTGCGGCCGCTTTTCTTTTCGCATGCCGGAACGCATCAACCTGTTTCTCGTCGGCCCGATGGGGTCGGGTAAGACGGCCGTGGGCCGGCAGCTCGCGCGCCGGCTCGGGCTCGAGTTCCTGGATGCGGACGCCGAGATCGAGCGTCGCACCGGCGTCGACATCCCGTACATCTTCGAGAAGGAGGGTGAAGCCGGCTTCCGGCATCGCGAGCGGGAGCTGATCAATGAGCTGAGCGCGCGGTCGGGCACCGTGCTCGCGACCGGTGGTGGAGCGGTGCAGGACGCCGCGACCCGCGAACGACTCCGCGCGCGTGGGCGTGTCGTATATCTTCGGGCTTCTGTGGAACAGCAGCTCGCGCGTACCCGGCACAGCGATCACCGTCCGCTGTTGCGCGGCGACGACCCGCGCGGCACGCTGGAGAGGCTGATGACGGTCCGCGCGCCGCTCTACGAAGAGATCGCCTGGCTGACCGTGGACACCGACCGACGCCGGGTCAGGTCGGTGGTCGAGGAAATCGCCCGGAGCCTGGCCGCTGTGCAGGACGACTGATGGAGAAGCTGAATATCGAGCTCGGCGAGCGTAGCTATCCGATTTACATCGGCGAGCGCCTGCTGGACGAGCCGGATCTGCTGGCCGAAGCCATGGCCGCGCGTGACCTGCTGGTCGTCTCCAACGAGACCGTCGCTCCACTGTACCTCGGGCGCATGGTGGCGGCGCTGTCCGGCAAGCGCGTGCGCGAGTTCCTGCTGCCCGATGGCGAGCGATTCAAGACGCTCGAGTGGACCGGCCGGATATTCGACGCGCTCATCGAGGCCCGCATGAACCGGGATGCCTGCGTGGTGGCGCTCGGCGGGGGCGTGGTCGGCGACATGGCCGGCTTCGCGGCGGCCTGCTACCAACGCGGAATCGACTACGTGCAGGTTCCGACGACGCTGCTGGCGCAAGTGGATTCCTCGGTCGGCGGAAAGACCGGGGTCAATCATCCGGGCGGCAAGAACCTGATCGGCGCATTCCATCAGCCGCGGGCGGTGATCTCGGATACGAGCAGCCTCGAGACGCTGCCACCGCGGGAGTTCCGGGCCGGGTTGGCCGAGGTGATCAAGTACGGGCTTGTGGCCGACGCTTCCTTCCTCGACTGGATCGAATCCCGTTTGGACGGCCTGCTCGCGCTGGATGGCGAAACGCTGGCGACGGCGATACGTCGCTGCTGCGAGATCAAGGCTGGGATCGTTTCTGCCGACGAGCGCGAGCACGGGCGTCGTGCCCTGCTCAACCTGGGGCATACGTTCGGTCACGCCATCGAGACCGCGGCCGGCTACGGCGAATGGCTGCACGGCGAGGCGGTGGGCGTCGGCATGCTGCTCGCCGCGCAGCTCTCCGCGCGACTGGGCTGGCTCGGGCAGCACGAGGTTGCGCGCCTCGGCGAGCTGCTGCAACGTGCGGGTCTTCCGGTCAGGGCGCCATCGATCGGCGCCGACCAGGCGCTGCAGCTTATGTCGATGGACAAGAAGGTGCTTCAGGGACGCATCCGGCTGGTGCTGCTGCGCGGTTTGGGCGAGGGCGTCGTCACGGCCGAGTACCCGGCCGAGGCGCTTGCCGCGACGCTGCAACAGTTCGAGGCGGCGGCATGAGCAAGCCCGCTGAGGGTCTCGCACGCTATGCGCAGCTCGAGGCAGGCTCAAGGGGCCGTCGTTTCCCGGAGCCGCCACCGCGCCATCGCACCGAGTACCAGCGTGATCGCGACCGCATCGTCCATTCGACGGCCTTTCGTCGCCTGGTCTACAAGACCCAGGTCTTCGTCAATCACGAAGGCGACCTGTACCGGACCAGGCTCACTCATTCGCTCGAGGTGGCGCAGATCGCGCGCAGCGTAGCCCGTGCGCTGCGACTGAACGAGGCGCTCGCGGAGGCCATCTGCCTCGCCCACGACCTCGGGCACACGCCGTTCGGGCATGCGGGGCAGGACGCGCTGAACGAATGCATGCGTGAGTTCGGCGGCTTCGAGCACAACCTGCAGTCGCTGCGCGTCGTGGACGAGCTCGAGGAGCGCTACGCGGAATTCCCCGGCCTCAACCTGACTTTCGAGACCCGCGAGGGCATCCTGAAGCACTGCTCGGCCGCGAACGCACGTCAGCTCGACGAACTCGGCGAGCGGTTCCTCGAGCGCCGCCAGCCTGGGCTCGAGGCGCAGCTCGCGAATCTCGCCGACGAGATCGCCTACAACACCCACGACGTCGATGACGGTCTGCGTGCCGGCCTGATCAGCATCGAGGACCTGCGGGGAATCGACATCTTCCGACGCCAGCTCGACCTGGTCAGCGCCGAATACCCGGGCATCAGCGGCAGGCGGATGGTGCACGAGGTCGTTCGGCGCATGATCGGCTTCGTGGTGAACGACCTGATCGACTCCTCGGACCGGGCGATCGCCGAGGCGGATCCGGCCAGCGTGGAGGACGTTCGCGCCCGCTCGTCGCCGCTGCTCAGGTTCAGCGATGAGGTGCTCGCAGAGCACCTCGAGCTGAAGCGTTACCTGAGGCAGCAGCTCTACCGTCACTACCGCGTCCTGCGCATGACCAACAAGGCGCGCCGCGTGGTTCACGATCTGTTCGATGCATTGATTGCGGACGTGGCACTGATGCCCACCGAGCACCAGGACGTGGCGAAGCGGATGGAGGCTGAGACGGGACTGCCGGGACGGGCACGGGCCGTTGCCGACTACATCGCGGGCATGACCGACCGGTTTGCGATCCTGGAGCATCGCAGGTTGTTCGAGCCGGCGGAAAGAACGTGAGGATGCGCGGCAGAGGGCAGGGGATGGGGCTGGCGGACGCTACTGTCCTCCCGGTTGAAGAGCGGTAGCGCACCCCAACAGCGAACTCAACGGGCGGTCCAGCCGCCGTCCACCGCGATCCACTGTCCGGTGATGTTGCGCGCCGCCGGGCTCGCGAGGAACTCCACGATGCCTCCGAGCTCTTCGACCGTGACGAATGCGTGCTTCGGCATGGGTTGGAGCATGACCTCGTCGATGACCTGCTGCTCGGGAATGCCGTGCGCGCGGGCCTGCCCGGCGATCTGGGCCTGGACGAGCGGGGTAAGCACGTAGCTCGGGCAGATCGTATTGATCGTGATATCGGTGTCGGCTGTCTCGAGCGCGACCGTCTTCGCGAAGCCGATCAGCCCATGCTTGGCGGCGACGTAGGCGCTCTTGTAGGGAGAGCCCACCAGCGAGTGAATCGAGCCGATGTTGACGATGCGCCCGAAGCCTCGGCGTCGCATGCCGGGCAGGAGTGCGCGGGTCAGCATTGCGCTGCCGGTCAGCATGACGGCCACCAGCAGTTCCCAGCGCTCGCGTGGGAACTCCTCCAGCGGCGCGACGTGCTGGAGCCCCGCGTTGTTCACCAGCAGGTCGGGTCCCGACGGTTCCAGGGCCGCTACCGCCGCATCGATTTCCGTCGCGGAACGAACGTCCAGTTCTCCGGCGGTCGCCTCGAGTCCGCGCTGTCGCAGCGCGTGGGCAGCCTGTTTCGCACCCGCACCGTCGAGGTCGGTCAGGTGTACGGCCAGACCGCGCTCCGCAAGGTGCGTGGCGATGCCGAGGCCGATGCCGCTGGCGGCGCCGGTGACTAATGCCGACCTGGTCTGCCGGCTCATCGCAGCTTCCGCTTTGGAGCCGGTCGGCGCCTCCGCTCACGCGCCGTGCGCTCACAGAGCGCACGGAATCCTGCTGCGCAGAAAGGAATCATGCGTTCGTGTACGGCATCGAGATCGCTCGACCGGCAGATACCGCCCGAAAGTTTGTCGATGCGGCTCGTTTCCGCGAAGGTGAGCGTCAGGGCGCCTGACAGGAAGTGATAGGCCCAGTAGAGATCTCGCTCATCGCCGTCGGGCATCGCGAGGCGCAGGGCGTCGATGAAGCGCGCCACGACCGGGTCGAAGGTCTTGGTCATC
>DATIRA010000185.1:0-5936 GCA_035470225.1 Steroidobacteraceae bacterium
GGCATGGCTTCGCTCCTTTGGCTTCAGTGGCCGTCAATTTCTGCCGTGGATCGGCGGAGTATGCTTGATCGCCGATGGAATGCCGATAGATGGGCCTCAGGCCGCAGTTTCATGGAGCAATGCGATGAAGGGACCGTATTCGATCGTTTTCCTCTTGTTTCTCGTGCTGGCACAGGCTGCTGTCGCGCAGCCGCAGGTCCAACGGAACGACGACATCCGCAGCGAGCTGGCTGCGCTCGCCGAGCGGGTAGGGCGGCTCGAGGACGAGAACGCGATGTTGAAGCAGCGGAACGATGCCCTGGAGAGAAGAGTCGAGGAGCTGCGGGCACCGGAGGCGTCCGTCCGACGGTCCGAGCCGGCGCCCGCCCCGCCGCGCGGACCTGAGCCGCCGGTCTCGCCGGAGCCAAGGCCCTGGTACGAGTCCGTCAAGGTGAGCGGTTACCTGTTCGGTGACGCTTATGCAGTGCTTGATCAGCACGACCCTGATATCGAGGGACAGAATGGCTTCTGGATCCGGCGTGGCTATCTGACTTTCGATGCGAGAGTCGCGCAGGACTGGTCGGCGCGTCTCCGTTTCGAGGTGAACAGCCCGGGCGACTTCGAGTCCAACTCGAAGCTCGAGCCGTTCGTCAAGGACGCCTACCTCGCCTGGAAGCATGACAGTCACGAGATCGATCTGGGGCTTTCTTCGACGCCGACCTTCGAGTTCATCGAGGGGTTCTGGGGTTACCGGTCTATCGAGAAGACTCCGCTGGACCTGTATCGCGTCGGAAAGTCGAGGGACCTCGGGATCGCGTACAAGGGGCAGTCCCCGAACGGCGGCATTTTCTACCATGCGATGCTCGGTAACGGCGCCGGAGACGGAAGCGAAACGAACGAGGGCAAGAAGGTGATGGGCGCGCTCGGATTCAAGCCGGCCCACGGTCTCGTGGCGCAGCTGTATGTCGACTACGAGGACCGGCCGGGTGCCACCGACCGATCGACGCTGCAGGCCTTCCTCGGCTGGGCGGGTGAACGCAGCCGGTACGGACTTCAGTATGCCGAGCAGGAGCGGGGAGTCGACGGGGCGCCGGATGAGTCCGTTGCTGTGGCCTCGGCTTTCGGGATCTGGGAGCTTACGAGGCGCGGCAGCCTCCTGGCGCGCTACGACAGGAGTTTCGACGGGTATCCGGACGCGGACAGCATCCCCTACCTGCGGATCGCGAATGACACGCCTTTCGATCTTGCAATCCTGGGCTGGGAGCAGCAGTTGAACGAGCGGATCAGCTTGACGCCGAACTTCGAGTATGTCCGGTACCGCGAGAACCGCGGCGAACCGGCGCTGGATGATGATCTCTACGGTCGGCTGACGCTCTACTACCAGTTCTGACGCACTATAGTCACGCCCGGCGACAGATCCGTTTACTAAAGGGGACAGATCTATTTAGGCTGCCAAATAAATCTGTCCCCTTTTTAGGACAAATAGATCTGTCCCCTTTGGAGGGCCTTGATGGCGCTGAGCAGGAAGGTATCGATGACGGGCAAGAAGGTGCGAATCGGCGGAGCGAGTGGTTTCTGGGGAGACGCGCCGATGGCGACGCCGCAGCTGCTGTCGGACGGGCGGCTCGATTACATCGTCTACGACTACCTGGCGGAAATCACGATGTCGATCCTGGCCCGGGCGCGCGCCAAGGACCCACGGCTCGGTTACGCGTCGGACTTCCTGACTGCCGCGATGCAGCCGAACCTGCAGGAGATCGCGCGCCAGCGTGTCAAGGTGATCTCGAACGCGGGCGGCGTGAACCCGGGCGCCTGTGCCGAGGCCCTGAGGGAATTGCTGCGCGCGGCGAACCTCGATCTCAAGGTGGCAGTCGTACGCGGCGACGATCTCACCGACAGGCGCGAATCGCTCGCCGAGCGCGGCGTGGTCGAGATGTTCTCGGGCACGGCTTTCCCGCCGGCGGAACGCATCGCCAGCATCAATGCCTATCTCGGGGCATTTCCGATCGCCGAGGCGCTCGACCGCGGCGCCGACATCGTCATCACCGGCCGCTGCGTGGACAGCGCCGTTACGCTGGGGGCCTGCATCCACGAGTTCGGCTGGGGTCGCCGGGACTACGACCGGCTGGCGGGCGGCAGCCTTGCGGGCCACTTGATCGAGTGCGGGACCCAGGCGACCGGGGGAAACTTCACCGACTGGGAGCAGGTCGTCGACAGCCTCCCGGACGCGGGTTACCCGATCGTCGAGGTCGAGCCCGACGGCAGCTTCGTCTGCACGAAGCCGGCCGGCACGGGCGGGCTCGTCTCGGTCGGCACCGTCGCGGAGCAGATGCTCTACGAGATCGGGGATCCGGCGGCCTATGTGTTGCCCGATGTCGTCTGCGATTTCACCGGCGTCGGCATCGCGCAGCTGGCGGTCGATCGCGTGCGCGTCAGCGGCGCGAGGGGTCGTGCCGCACCCACGAGCTACAAGGTCAGCGCGACCTACGCCGACGGTTTCCGCGGCGGTGAGGTCTGGACAGTCTACGGGCGCGACGCGGAGCGAAAGGCGCGGAAGATCGCCGAGAACGCGTTCATCCGCGCCCGACGAATGCTGAAGTCGAGGGGCCTTCCCGACTTCACCGACACCTGTGTCGAGATCATCGGTGCCGAGTCGCACTACGGCGCCGCACGGCGCGCGCAGGACGTTCGCGAGGTGGATCTCAAGGCCGCGGCGCGTCACCCGAGTGCCGCAGGCATCGAGATCCTGTTCAAGGAGTTCATCGGCACGGCGCTTGCGGCGCCACCCGGCCTCACCGGCTTCGCCGGCCGGCCGCGACCCTCGCCAGTGGTTCGTCTGTTCTCCTTCCTGCTGCCGAAGCAGGCAGTGGAGATCACCGTGGACCTGGACGGCCAGCCGCACACGGTGACCGACCCGTCCCCGGCAGGCGAACCGACCGTCGGGGCACAGCAGCTAGAGGCCGACGCCGCCTGGCCGCGACCGCCGGAACCGCCCGCGCCGGAGGTTTCCGGGGAAACGGTGCGGGTACCGCTCGAGCGACTGGCCTGGTGTCGCAGCGGGGACAAGGGCAACGGCGCCAACATCGGCGTGATCGCGCGCCGGCCCGAGTACCTGCCGTACCTGTGGGCATCGCTGACGACTGGCCGCGTGGCGGAGCGCTTCGCCCACTTCCTCGAGGGCCGGGTCGAGAGATTCCTGCTGCCCGGCCTGCCCGCGATCAACTTCGTGCTGCACGACGTGCTCGGTGGCGGTGGCATCGCGAGCCTGCGCAACGACCCGCAGGGCAAGGGCTACGGGCAGCTGCTGCTGGATGAGCCGGTGGAGATCCCGATGAGATTGCTGGAGCCATGACGGAGGGCGGGCGGATGCTGCAGGAAGCGACGGATTTCCAGGACGAGAGCGAGGCCCTGTTCGGGCTGCTCGAGCCGCTGCCGGACGCGGATTTCGAGCGCAGCACGCTTTTCAAGGGCTGGACGGTCAACCAGGTGATCGGCCACCTGCACCTGTGGAACTGGGCGGCAGACCTGACTCTGCGCGATCCGGCGGCCTTCCTCGAGTTCGGAGCGAAGGTCATGGAGTCGGTTGCGAGCGGCGGCCTGCGCAGCTTCGAGGACCGGTGGCTCGAGGGCCGGCACGGCCGGAGTCTGCTGATGGAGTGGCGCGAATTCCTCGGTCCAATGGCCGAGCGCTTCGCATCCGCGGACCCGAAGCAGCGCGTCCGCTGGGCCGGGCCCGACATGAGTGTTCGCTCGAGCATCACGGCCCGGCTTATGGAGACCTGGGCCCACGGCCAGGCCGTGTACGACCTGCTCGGCGTGCGCCGCGAGGATAAGGACCGGATCCGCAGCATCGTGCAGCTCGGCGTCAACACGTTCGGTTGGACGTTCCGCAACCGCCACCTCGCGGTCCCCCAGCAGGTGCCGCAGCTGCGGCTCACCGCGCCATCGGGCGATAGCTGGGTGTGGAATGTCGAGAACGCGACCGACCGGATCGAGGGCACGGCGACCGAGTTCTGCCAGGTCGTGACCCAGACCCGTAACGTCGCCGATACCGCGCTCGAGGTCTCAGGCGAGGTTGCCCGGCAGTGGATGTCGATCGCACAGTGCTTCGCCGGCCCGCCGGTGGACCCGCCGGCCCCCGGCACGCGGCACATCAGCGCGCGCGGTCTCCGGGCGGTCTGAATCGACCGCACCGATGCCCGTCGAGGCACTGCTGTTCGACTGCGACGGCGTCCTGGCCGATACGGAGCGTGACGGCCATCGCGTCGCGTTCAACAGGGCTTTTGAGCTGGTCGGTCTCGATGTCCAGTGGGATGTCGATCAGTACGGCGAATTGCTGCGCGTGGCGGGTGGCAAGGAGCGCCTGCAGGCCTACTTCGAGGCGTCCGGATGGCCGGTCGACGCGGCCGGGCGCAATGAACTCGTCCGGCGTCTGCATGCGCTGAAGACCCAGTGCTTCACGGAGATCGTAGAATCCGGCGGCGTCGGGGTCCGGTCCGGGATCGCCCGCATCATCGACGCGGCGCATGCCGCCGGCCTGAAGCTCGCGGTCTGCTCCACGTCCAGCGAGAAGTCGGTGGATGTGCTGCTGAAATCAGTCGTCGGCGCGGCGCGCAGCCGCAAGTTCGCCGGGATCTTCGCCGGCGACCGCGTGCCGCGAAAGAAGCCCGATCCCGCGGTCTACCTGCTGGCCTGCGCCGAGCTCGGAGTGGCGCCAGCGGATTGCCTGGCCATCGAAGACAGCCGCAATGGCCTGCGGGCCGCTGTGGCGGCCGGCGTGCCCTGCGTCGTCACGTACAGCGCGTACACGATCGACGAGGATTTCCGCGAGGCGATCGCCGTGTATCCGGAGCTGGGAGATCCGCCGGACCGCTGTGTCGCGCTGGACGAGCTGCAGCGGCTGCATGCGCGGCGATCGTAGTCGCCTGTCCGGGTCGCAGGCGTGACAGGCCAGGCATGTGCCGTGCCGCGATTAGCGGTATAAGTCCGGACGACCTGAACCCCGGGGACTTCAAGTGCAGAGCGTGACCAGACCCAAGCTCGGCCTCGTGCCGCAGATCCTGATCGGTGTCCTGCTTGGCGCCGTCGTAGGCGCGGCGCTGCCAGGTGCCGGCGAACGGCTGGGCGTGCTCGGTGAGCTGTTCGTCGGCATGCTGAAGGCCGTCGCGCCGCTGCTGGTGATGGTGCTGGTGATGTCCGCGATCGCGAACCGGCACGAATCCGGGCTCGACGGCCGCAAGACCTTGCTGACGATCGGCCTGTACCTGCTGGGAACGGTGTGCGCCGCGTTCCTCGCGCTGCTGATGAGCTCTGCGTTTCCGCAGACGCTGGCGCTGACCGAGGCCGCCGAGGGCAGCCCGCCGGCCGCGGTGACGGCGGTGCTCAAGGACGTGCTGTTCAAGCTGATCGACAACCCGATCAACGCGCTGCTGACGGGCAACTTCCTCGGCTGCCTGAGCTGGGCGGTGCTGCTCGGCATCAGCTTCCGGCGCGCCTCGGAGAGTTTCCGCCTGCACCTGCAGACGTTCGCCGACGGCGTCACCAACATCGTTCGTTACGTGATCCGGTTCGCGCCGGTCGGGATCTTCGGTCTCGTGTGCTACACGGTCTCGACGGTGGGCCTGGAGGCGCTGGCGGACTATGCGAGCCTGGCCGTGCTGCTGGTCGCGACGATGTTGCTGATGGCGCTGGTGGTCAATCCGCTGATCGTCTTCGGAGTCACGCGCCGCAATCCCTACCCGATCGTATTCCGCTGCCTGGAGGAATCGGGCATCACCGCGTTCTTCACGCGCAGCTCGGCGGCCAACATCCCGGTCAACCTGGCGCTGTCGAAGAGGCTTGGCATCAGCGAGGAACTCTACTCGGGCACGATCCCGGTCGGCGCCACCATCAACATGGCCGGTGCGGCGATCACGATCACGGTGCTGACGCTCGCCGCGGTCAACACGCTCGGCAGC
>DATIRA010000186.1:0-3968 GCA_035470225.1 Steroidobacteraceae bacterium
GCATACTCGCTGGCGATGGCAAGGATCATTCCACTCGTCGATCTGGTGTTCCTGCTGATCGACCGGCCGGAAACGCCGGCCAACGTCGGCGTGCTGATGCAGTTCGATCCGCCCGCCGGTCGCAGCGCAAGGTCGGTCGTCGGCGAGATCCTCCGCGGCTACAGGAAAGCCGTTCCGTCCGCTCCGTTCGACTGCGTGCCGGACATGCAGGGACTGGGCCTGCCCCAGTGGCAGACCGTGCAGAAGATCGATCTCAGGTACCACGTGCGCAAGGAGGTGCTGGCCGGGCCGGGCGGCGATGCCGAACTCAACGAGCTCGTCTCCGAGCTGCATCGCGAGCCGCTCGATCGTTCACGTCCGTTGTTCCGGCTCCACCTGATCGAGGGGCTGGCCAGCGGGCGCTTCGCGCTCTATCTGAAGTCGCACCACGCCTCCTGGGACGGCCGCTCCGCGCTGCACCGTGTGTTCCGCTCGCTCGGTACGGAGCCGGGGCCATTGAAGCCACCTTTCTTCGCCGGCGAGGGCAGCTCGACCGGCGTGCTGCCCACCGCCGCCGACACGATGCGCTGGGTGATGGCGCAGGCGCTCGGCCTGCGGGAACTGCTGCCGGCGCTCGCGAGCAGAACCAACCGACCGACCGACCTGCTGCCGAAGGTCATCGGCAACCAGCCCTTCGCGGGACCGCATACCCGTTTCAACCTGCCGCTGGTGGCGGAACGCAGCTTTGCTGGATTCTCGCTGCCGATCGACGAGATGCGCGAAGTCGCAGCCACCTTCGACGCGAAGCTCAATGACGTCGTGCTCGGCGTCGTCGACGCCGGGCTCGAGCGCTATCTGGCCGCATTGAAGGAACGGCCCGGCAAGCCACTCGTGGCGATGTGCCCGGTATCCATTCGCGACCCGGACGACCTGGAAACCACGACCAAGGTCGCGACGCTGTTCGTGCCGCTCGCGAAGCCGCGGGTCGCGATCGCCGAGCGCATGCGCCAGATCGCCGCCAATACCGTCGCGGCGAAGCGGGAGCTCGGCGCGCTGTCGAACGAAGCCAAGATCGACTTCGCGCTGCTGGCCTTCGGTCTGTGGTGGGGCGCGCATGCGCTCGGACTCGACGCGTTCACGCGACCCGTCATCAACGTCGTGATCTCGAACGTGGGGGGCCTGCCCGAGCCGCATTATCTCGGCCGTTCGCGGCTGGTCGCCGCCTACCCGGTCTCGATGCTCGCCGATCCGGTCGGCCTGAACGTGACCACGCTGTCGGGCGACGGCCGCATGGACTTCGGCATCGTGGCGAACTACGCGGCGGTTCCCGACGCCGGCGAGATCGCCAGGCACTGCGTCGCGGCCTTCGAGACGCTCAGGCGGCAGCGACCGAAGGCGACCCGCGGCGCGACCAGGCGACGCCCGGCCCGCCGCCGGTCGGCCGGTCAGCTCAGGACTTGACCTTGAGGAAGCCGCCTGTTCGCAGTCCGTCGCGCAGCCTGCGCATGCCGGCGAGCCAGCGCTCGTAGTCCGAAGCCTTCTTCTGGAAGTAACCCAGCACCTCGGGATGCGTGAGCAGCAGGAAGCTGCCCTGCTCGATGCCGTCGGCGATGGCGCCGGCGGCCTGCTCGACGGTCAGCACCCCCGGAATCGCGCCTTCCTCGACGTCCTCGCCGAGCCCGGTGATCGCGGTCGCGACGTACTGCGGGCAGACGACCGACACCTGGATACCACGATCACCGTAGGTGATCGCCAGCGACTCGGCGAGCGCGACCGCTGCGTGCTTGGTCGCGCTGTAGGCGGCATCGCCGACCTGGCTGAGCAGCCCTGCCGCCGAGGCGACGTTCACCAGACAGCCCTCGCCGCGTGCCAGCATGCCGGGCAGCGCGGCCCGACAGGCGTGCACGTGGGCCATAACGTGCACGTCCCACATCCGCTGCCAGGTCGCGTCCGACTCGCCGAGGGCGTCGTCCAGGTCCAGCTCCGGGCTGCCGAACCCGGCATTGGACACCAGCAGGTCGAGGCGCCCGAACCGCTGCTCCACTTCCGACACCGCCAGCGCCACGGCGCTGGCGTCCGACACGTCGCACTCGAGCGCGATGGCACCGAGTTCCGCCGCCGTGCTGCGTGCGAGGTCGCCGTCGAGATCGGCGACGGCCACGCCGACCGCGCCGCGCCGCAGGAACTCGCGGCAGAGCGCGCGACCGATGCCGCGGCCGGCGCCGGTCACGAGCGCGACGCTGTTCTGCAACATCATCGGCCGTCTCCGCTCAGCGCTTCAGGTGGCTCGCCATCTCGATCTTGGCGATGTGGTTGCGGTGCACTTCGTCGGGCCCGTCGGCGATCCTGAGCGTGCGGGTGATCGCATAGGCCCAGCCGAGCCCGAAGTCGTCGGAGACGCCGGCCCCGCCGAACAGCTGGATCGCCCAGTCCAGGACCTGGCAGCCGACGTTCGGCGCGACCACCTTGATCATCGCGATTTCCTTCTGCGCGGCCTTGTTGCCAGCCACGTCCATCTTCCACGCGGCGTGCAGCACCAGCAGCCTCGCCTGGTCGATAAGCATCCGTGATTCCGCGATGCGCTCGCGCCACACGCCCTGCTCGGCCAGCGGCCGGCCGAACGCGACACGCGACATCGCGCGCCGGCTCATGGCCTCGAGCGTTCGCTCCGCGAGCCCGATGATCCGCATGCAGTGATGGATGCGACCCGGGCCCAGCCGGCCCTGAGCGATTTCGAAGCCACGACCCTCGCCGAGCAGCAGGTTCCCTGCCGGCACCCGCACGTTGTCGAAATCGACCTCGGAGTGCCCGTGCGGAGCGTCGTCATAGCCGAAGACCGGGACGTTGCGCAGCACGCGGACGCCCGGCGCGTCCATCGGCACCAGGATCATCGACTGCTGCCGGTGACGATTCGGATTGTCCGGATCCGTCTTGCCCATGAAGATCAGGATTTTGCACCTGGGGTCGCCCGCGCCAGAGGTCCACCACTTGCGGCCGTTGATCAGGTAGTGGTCGCCGTCGCGCTCGATGCGCGCCTCGATGTTCGTCGCGTCGGACGAGGCGACTGCCGGCTCGGTCATTGCGAAGCCCGAACGGATCTCACCTTCGAGCAGCGGCAGCAGCCATTCCCGCTTCTGCGCCTCGTTCCCGTAGCGCACCAGCACCTCCATGTTCCCGGTGTCCGGCGCCGAGCAGTTGAACACCTCGGGCGCGAGGTGCGAGCGGCCCATGATCTCGCAGAGCGGGGCGTACTCGTGGTTCTTGAGCCCCGCACCATACTCGGATTCCGGCAGCCACAGGTTCCAGAGGCCCTGGGCCTTCGCCTTTGGCTTGAGTTCCTCGATGACCCGCGTCGGAATCCAGGCGTTGCCGTTCGCACGGTTCTCAGCCACCTCGGCGTGGAAGCGGGCCTCGTTCGGATAGATGTGCTCGTCCATGAAGGCGACGAGACGCCGCTGCAGGTCCTGGACCTTTTCAGAATGCGCAAACTCCATCTTCGTCTCCTTCAGGTGATCGTCAGTTATCGACCCAGCTCCAGGCCAGCTCCGCGAGGTCCCGGGCGCGGCGTCCGGTCTGCATCGCCTCCGCGCTCGAGGCATTGCCCTGCAGCGCGCGGGCGAGCACGCCCTGCAGGATCGCGGCCAGCCGGAACAGGTTGTAGATCATGTAGTACTGCCACTCCTGGGCCGGGATCGCGTCCCGGCCGGTCCTGCGGCAATACATCTCGACATACTGCTGCTCGGTCGGGATGCCGAGCGCCGCATGGTCCACGCCGGCGAGCCCGCGGAAAGTGCCCGGCGGGATGCGCCAGGCCATGCAGTGATAGGCGAAATCCGCGAGCGGGTGGCCGAGCGTGGACAGCTCCCAGTCGAGCACCGCGAGTATGCGCGGCTCGCTGGCGTGGAAGATGACGTTGTCCAGGCGATAGTCGCCATGAACGATACGTGTCTCGTCGCCGACCGGGATGTTGGCCGGCAGCCAGTCGATGA